>NZ_JBSFJF010000003.1:0-224516 GCF_053597915.1 Streptomyces sp. NPDC001219
GTTGCCGTTCCGTCCGTCCCGGCGGTCCCGGCCGTCCCCCCCCACGTGACCGCCGCGGTGCCCCCCCACCTCACCCACCCCGGTGGCGTCCCCGCCCGCCCCGCCCGGGCCCCCCCCCCCGCCGGGCGGCGGCGGGCGCCCCCCCGCGCGGCGCGGCCGCGCCCCCCGTTACGGCTGGTGGGTGCGGTGATCACCCTGCTCGCCGTCGCTGCGGCGGCCGCGGCCGGGGCGGTCGCCCGCCATGTACTGGACCAGTACGTACAGCACCGGAGCCCGGGGGTGTTCCCGCGCGGCATCTGGCTGATCAACATTTCCGGCTCGTTCGTGCTGGGGCTGCTGGTGGGCCTCGGTGCGCGGCACGGCGTGCCGGCGCAGCTCCTGACCATCGCCGGCGTCGGATTCTGCGGTGCCTACACGACCTTCTCCACGTTCAGTTACGAACTGGTCCGTCTCTGCGAGAAAGGCCAGGTGAGGACGTCCCTCTGGTATGCCGTGGCGAGTCTCGCGGCGGGGCTGGCGGCAGCGGCGGCGGGGGCCGCCCTCGGGGCGTTCTGAGCCCGTACGGGCCCGGCCCGTGCGCGACTTGACACCGGGATTTGCTGGACGTCTCCTGGAAAGAGAGACGAAGTGAACTGTGGCGCACGCTCATCGGAGCGCGCCGCACGCACGCGGGTTGACCGGCGTCCACCGGAATGCGGAGGCTGCTGATGGCAACCTATGAATATCTGTGCAGCCACTGTGGGCCTTTCGACGTGAAACTGGCGATCGGGACGGCGCCCGGGACGCATGACTGCCCTGACTGCGCGGGCCCCGCGCGACGCGTGTACTCCGCACCCGGCCTCACGGTGACCCCGCACGCGGTCGCCGCCCTCCATGACCGGGAGGAGCAGGCCCGTGAGGCCCCGGCGGTGGTCTCCGGCGTGCCACCGGGCAAGCGGGTGCCCAGGCGCCCGCACCCCGCGCTCTCACGGCTGCCGCGTCCCTGAGGGCGGTGGTCGGCCAGCCAGAACGTCGTGCGCGGGACGGTGATTCCGTCCCCCACGCGGACTGAGGAGGTGCGTCCCCGTGGGTAACGTGGGACTGCTCTTTGTCGGTGCGGTGCTGTTCATCAACGGCATGCTGTTGCTGGGGAAGGTCGACGGCCGGGCAGCAGCGGTCTTCAACCTTTTCGTCGGCGCACTGCAGGTACTCACGCCGACCTACCTCATCATTGCCGCCGCCGGTGATCCCGTGAAGATCCTGGCGGTTTCCGGCATCTACCTGTTCGGCTTCACCTACCTCTACGTAGGTATCGGACTGCTCGCCGGCCTCGACACCACCGGCGTCGGCTACTACTCGTTGTTCGTGGCGGTCGCGGCCCTGGGCTACTCGTTCGTCAACTTCCATGTCCTGAAGGACTATCCCTTCGGCGTCATCTGGCTCTACTGGGCATTCCTGTGGTTCCTGTTCTTCCTGCTGCTCGGACTCAAGCTGGACAGCCTGACCACCTATACGGGCTATGTCACGGCGATCGAGGGCTGGGTCACCGGCGCGATTCCCGCGGCGCTGCTGCTCTCCGGTTACTGGACACATCCCAACGAGACCGCGATCGCACTCGGGGTCTTCGGCGTGGTGGTGTTCGGGGCGCTGTGGCCGCTCACCCGGAAGTCGCGGAAGCCGGCCCCGGAGGCCGGAAGTGTGGGCGCACCAACGTGACCGGATCAGAAATGAGGAGCTGTCATGCCCGAAATTCTCTTCAATGTGGACCACAGCAAGTCGATGCGTGACCAGGACGTCCCCGGGCACAACAGGTGGCACCCGGACATCCCCTCCGTCGCCATGGTGAAGCCGGGAGCGGAATTCCGTATGGAGTGCCGTGACTGGACCGACTGCCAGGTGGGCAACAACGACACCGCCAACGACGTACGCGACATCGACCTGACCATTCCTCACATGCTCAGCGGCCCGATAGGCGTGGAGGGCGCGGAACCCGGCGATCTGCTCGTCGTCGACATCCTCGACCTCGGCCCCGTGCCGCAGCAGGCCGGTGACGCGGCGGGCCAGGGCTGGGGCTATACCGGCATCTTCGCCAAGGCCAACGGCGGCGGATTCCTGACCGACTACTTCCCGGACGCCTACAAGGCGATATGGGACTTCCACGGGCAGCAGGCGGTCTCCCGGCACCTTCCCGGTATCCGCTTCACCGGGATCACCCACCCCGGTCTGTTCGGCACGGCCCCGTCCACCGAGATGCTGGCCCGCTGGAACACCCGCGAGCAGGCGCTGATCGACACCGACCCGAACCGGGTACCGCCGCTCGCCGTACCGCCGGACAGCACCAACGCGCTCGCCGGAACGGCCACCGGAGACCTTGCCGCGCGCATCGCCGCGGAAGGCGCACGCACCGTGCCCGCCCGCGAGAACGGAGGCAACCACGACATCAAGAACTTCACGCGCGGTTCGCGGGTCTACTACCCCGTGTACGTGAAGGACGCCAAGCTCTCCGGCGGCGACCTCCACTTCAGCCAGGGCGACGGGGAGATCACCTTCTGCGGCGCCATCGAGATGGGCGGCTTCATCGACTTCCACGTCGACCTGATCAAGGGCGGCATGGAGACGTACGGCATCACCACCAACCCCGTCTTCATACCGGGCAACGTCGAGCCGAGGTACACGGAGTTCCTCACCTTCATCGGGGTCTCCGTGGACCACGACACGGACACGAACTACTACCTGGACGCGACGCTGGCCTACCGCCGGGCCTGCCTCAACGCCGTCGAGTACTTCAAGCAGTTCGGCTACAGCGGAGAGCAGGCCTACCTGCTGCTCGGCTCCGCCCCCATAGAGGGACGCATCAGCGGCATCGTCGACATCCCCAACGCCTGCTGCTCGCTGTACGTCCCGACCGCCATGTTCGACTTCGACGTCCGGCCCAGCGCGGCCGGCCCGATGAAGGCCGACCGCGGCCGGTGCGCGATGGCCGGCGCCTGAACCCACCCCGCACGGACGGACCCGCCGGCCCCACGGCCCGGAGCCTGGGGCCGGCGGTCCTGAGCGGACGCGGTGGCCGGGATGGGCTGCGACAGGTGTGCGACCCCGCTGTCAGTGGGGATTCCTACACTGGTCGGGATGCTCCGCGCACAGGCGGTGCCGGGGCGTACGCCCGGGGGGAGGGAGCAGCAGATGGTGCTGCGGCAGGACTTACCACCACAGCGTTCGGGTGCGGCCGGCCCCGCGCCCGTGCCGGAGGACGGCCCGCCCTCCGCCGCCGTTCCGCGGGCCCTGACGCCGTCCCGGCTGCTGCCCTGGCTGGGGCGGCTGGGTGTGCCGGCCGCCGCGTTCGCCGTGTTCCAGGCGCTGTTGGGGATTCTGCCGCAGAACCTCGCGGGCGAGGCCGCGCGCTACTGCGTCGCGGCGACCGCCGGGGCCGGCGTCGGCGCCGTGGTGTGGCTGGCGGCGGCCCTGCTGCGGGCGCGCGGCGCGGCCGCCTCCGCCGTGGCCCCTCCCGTCCCGGTGCCGCCGCCCGCCGGGTCGCTGCCCGAGCTGGTGGACGGCACGTACCAGGCGCTGCGGCGCGGCCTCGCGGTGATCGAGGTGCCCGGCCGCGGGCCGCTCACCGGCTGGCCGCACTCCCTCGCGGAGGGCGGACCGCCGGTGCACCCGACGGCGTTCGGCACGGCGTACGGGCTCCATCTGCTGCTCGACATCGCGCCGGACGACGGACTCATACGGGCCGGGGAGGTGGCCGAGACGCTGTGGCGGCTGCGGCTTCCCGGCGGCGGGTGGGCGGCCCGTTCGCAGGGCAGCGGGGCGCGCCCCGAGGTGTCCGCGATCGTGCTGGGCGCGCTGGCGCGGGCCGGTGCCGATCCCCGGCTGCTGGAGGCCGAAATACGCTCCTGCGAGGTGTTGTGGGACCCGGACCACGACGCCTCGGGGCTGGCGAACACCTACGTGGTCACGAATGTGCTGCGTGGGCTGCTGCGGGCGGCGCCCGGGGCCACGGCGCTGGCCGGACTGCGGGAGGTGTTGGTCAACGGCGCCACGGCCGATCCGGCGCGCGGGCACCACCGCTGCTGGGGCGCGGCGCTGGCCACCGGCCACGGCAATCCGGCGCCGTCCGCGGTGCACACCGCGCGGGCGGTGGTGGCGCTGGACCGCGCCGCGCGGGTGCTCGGCGAGGACGAACGGCAGCGTGCGGTGCGCGAGGAGGGCCTGCGCTGGCTGCTGGCCGGCCCGGAGTCGCCCGGGGGCGGCGCGTCCGATCTCCAGAACTGCCAGGAGGAGGTGCGGCGTCCGGTCCAGGAAGATCCGCTGCATCAGGAGCTGCTGTCCGTACGGCATTTCGCGGCCGCGTGGGTGGCCCGTGCACTGATGACGGACGGCGCCCGGCGGGTGGCGGCCGAGGAGGTGGGGCTGCCGGTGTGGGAGGCGCGGCTGACCGCCGCCGTGACGCGGGTGCACGCCATGCAGCGGGGCGGGGTGTGGCGGTGGGACGACGGGCCCATGGGACATCCGGTGTGGATGGCGTATCAGGGACTGTCGGTGCTGCGGCGGTACGCGCTGATGGTCTACCGGCCGTGCGGCGGACCGGGTTCCGAGGACGGGGGCGGAGGCGGGGGCGGGGGCGGGGGCGCCGCACGGTGACGCTTCCGGGCACTGCCGGCCGGGCCCCACACGGGCCGGACGAGCGGCCGGAAGGGCGGTGCGGGTTCAGGGTGCCGGTGCGGTCCAGGCAGGTGGCGAACGGGAGGCGGACATGCAGGTCGAGGAGGCCCGGCGGCTGCTGGTGGACGGGCTGGGCGGGGGTCCGGAGCCGCCGTCGCCCGAGTCGGCGCGCGAGGTGATCGCCCGGCTGGCACGGCCCGAAGCGCTCGGCCCGCTGGTACGCCGCCTGTCCGCCGGCGACCTGGAGTTCGCGGAGTGCATCCGGCTGTCGTACCGCCATGCGCTGGGCTTCGACAAGCTGTTGCTGCTGCCCGGAGCGCCCCGGTTCATGCTGCGGGTCCACTTCTGGCACGGCACGGCCGGCGCGGTCTCCGAGGACATCCACAACCACCGCTGTGCGATCGCCTCGGCGGTGGTGCGCGGCCGGGTGCGGATGGAGTGCTACGAGCCCGCCGCGGACGGCGTACCCGCGGTCGCCTACCGGGAGACCATCGACGGCCCCGGCGGTGCCTGGCGCCTGCGCCGGGTCGGCGACGCCCGGCTGCGGCTGCTGCACGACGAGCAGTACGGCGCGGGGCGGAGCTACGGCCTGGCGGCCCGTACGCTGCACCGGGTGGTGAGCGAGGAGCCGACGGTGACGCTGTTCCTGGAGACCGCCCCGCAGCGGTCGGTGACCGACGTCTATGTGCGGAGCCACGGCCGCGTGGGGGACCGCGGCTCCGTCACGTACAGCGGCGCGGACCCGGCCCGTACCGGCGCCGCCGGCCGGGCCGGCGGTGCGGTCAGGGACGGCCGCGCCGGGCGCGGGGACCCGCCGCCCAAGACTCCGCTGCCGCCGGCCGTCTATCGTGCCGAACTCGACGCGCTGGCAGCGTCTTTGGGCTACTGAACGAGGGCGCGCCCGGGTGTCCGGGGCGGGCCGTCATGGTGCGGAGCCCGGCGGCGTCCAGCCGGCCGCCTAGCGCCTGGCGGATCACCGTGAGGTTGTAGGCGTCCACCCCGGCCTCGGCCAGCTCGTGGGGCCGTACCCAGCGGAAGGCCTGGTCCGCGCTGGGCAGGACGACCTCCAGTGTGAGCGGGCGGACGACGAAGTTCTCCTGATGGTTGTGGACGCGGCGGCCCCGGTAGTCGCTCAGGAAGCTGGTCGAGCCGGTGTGCGCGACGATGGCGCCGAGCAGCCCGGTCTCCTCCTTCAACTCCCGCAGGGCGCCGGTCTCGGCGGTCTCCCCACGGTCGAGCTTCCCGCACGGCACACCCCAGGCGCCGGGCAGGAATCGCTCGCGGTAGCTACGGCGCACGATCAGCACGCGGGCGTGGTGCACCACCACCGCCGCGGCCAGATAGGTGTCGGCTGCAATCTGGTTCATCGGACTTCTCGCAATCCGAAGAGACGGGCCTCAGGCCCGTGGCGGACGTCCACCGTACCGGCGATGAATCACCGGCGGACCCGTTCCGCAGCCGGCGGGCGAAGCGAGCCGGCAGCCCTCCGCGAGCCCCCTCCGACACCGCGCCCGGAGGCGCCGACGCCAGGCTCGGGGCACGCCGCCGGCCGTCGCGTCGCCGCGGCCTCGCATCCGGTCTCGCCGCCCCGGCACCACCGTCCGGCCGGCCTCGGCCAGGTGCACGCGAGGGCCGCTCCCGGTCCGCCCGAGGCACGGGACCGGCCGTGCCGTGAAGTAGGTGCGGCGGCCACCCCGACCAATGAACTGGCCGCCGCACCCCCGACCTTACCCATGGGTCACTTACGGGGTCATCACTTGATCGGCAGCCGGAGTGAGGTATGCGTCACGCCGTACCAGCGCCGCATAGCGTCCGTCGGCGGCCAGCAGCTCGTCATGGGTGCCGCGTTCGGCGATCCGGCCGGCGTCCAGCACCACGATCTGGTCGGCGTCGCGGACCGTGGAGAGGCGGTGCGCGATGGTGAGGGTGGTGCGGCCCTCGGACAGCTCGTCGATGGCCTGCTGCACCGCGTGTTCGGTGCGGGTGTCCAGGGCGCTGGTCGCCTCGTCGAGGATGAGGACGGGCGGGTCGCGCAGGATGGTCCGGGCGAGGGCGAGGCGCTGTTTCTCGCCGCCGGAGAAGCGGTAGCCGCGTTCACCGACGAGGGTGTCGTAGCCGTCGGGGAGGGCGGCGATGTGGTCGTGGATCTGGGCGGCCCGGGCGGCGCGTTCGATCTCCTCGTCGGTGGCGTCCGGCTTGGCGAAGCGGAGGTTCTCGGCGACCGAGGCGTGGAAGAGGTAGGTCTCCTGGGAGACCACGCCGACCGAGCGGGCGAGGGTGTCGAAGTCGAGGTCGCGCACGTCCGTGCCGTCGAGGGTGACCCGGCCGCCGGTCACGTCGTAGAGCCGCGGCACGAGGTAGCTCAGGGTGCTCTTGCCACTGCCGGTCGGCCCGACGACGGCGAGGCTGCCGCCTGCCGGGAGGGTGAGGTCGATGCCGTCGAGGGTGGCGGCGGCCTCCGGGTCGTAGCGGAACGTCACGTTCTCAAAGCGGACTTCACCGCGCGGGGACGCGATCCGGACCGGCTCGGCGGGCTCGGTGATGGTGACCGGCAGATCGAGGTACTCGAAGATCCGCTGGAAGAGGGCGAGCGAGGTCTGCATCTGCACGCCGGTGGAGAGCAGGGTGACGGTGGGGCGCAGCAGGCCCTGCTGGAGCGAGACGAAGGCGACGAGGGTGCCGAGGGAGAAGGCCGGGCCGCCCAGCCCGAGGACCAGGCCGGCCGCCCAGTAGATCAGCGCGGGCATGGCGGCCATCACGATCCCGATGGTGGCCATCCGCCAGCGGCCCGCCATGCTGGCGCGGACCTCCAGGTCGACCAGGCGCTCGGATTCACCGGCGAAGGTCCGGGTGAGGGAGTCGGCGCGGCCCATCGTGCGGCCGAGGAGGATGCCGCTGACCGAGAGGGACTCGGTGACCATCGCGGACATCGCGGCCATCTGCTTCTGCCGCTGGGTGGTGATCTTCTTGCGTTCGTTGCCGACCCGGCGGCTGATCCAGACGAAGAGCGGAAGCAGCAGCAGGGAGACCACGGTCAGCCGCCAGTCCAGGGCGAGCATGGCGCAGACGGTGGCGAGGACGGAGGTCAGGTTGGAGACCAGGGAGGTGGCGGTGGAGGTGACCGTCGCCTGCATCCCGCCGATGTCGTTGGCGATCCGGGACTGGACCTCGCCGGTACGGGTCCGGGTGAAGAAGGCCAGCGGCATCCGCTGGAGCTTGGCGTAGACCGCGGTGCGCAGGTCGTGCATCACCCGCTGGCCGACGGTGGTGGACAGCAGGGTCTGCAGCACCCCGAACACGCTGGTGGTGACGGCGGTGACGATCATGCCGAGGGCGAGCAGGGTCAGCAGTCCGGTGCGCCGGGCGGGGATCGCCACGTCCAGGATCTCGCGGAGGAGGAACGGGGAGGCGACCGAGACCAGCGAGGAGGCGCCGACGAGCAGGCCGACGAGGGCGAGCCGGGCGCGGTAGGGGCGGAAGAGGGTCAGTATTCGCCGCAGCGGGACCGGCTTGTCCGGGTCCTTGGGCGGCGGGGTCCATTGGGGTTCGTCGCTGCGCATGGGCTCCTTCGAGGGTGTGCGGCGTCGCGGCAGGGGCGGCCGGGGGACACGCAGCGTGGAGCCTAGCTCATTGTTACCTATGTTCATAATGAATAACGTCCTGCTGTCCGCTATCCTCGCGGTATGCCCTCCCCCGAGCCGACGGTCAGCACCAGCAACCTCGCCGAACAGCTGGTCCGCCTGACCCGCCGGATGCACCGCGCCCAGAAGCACCATCTGGCACACCTGGACCTCGCCTTCACCCCCGCGCAGTCCCGGCTCCTGCGGATCGTCGACCACTACCGCGACGCCCCGCCGCGGATGGCCGACCTCGCCGAGCGGCTGGAGGTCGTCCCGCGCGCGGTGACCACGCTGGTGGACGCCCTGGAGGCGCAGGGCGCGGTGCGCCGGGTACCCGATCCGGCCAACCGGCGGGTGATCCGGATCGAGCTGACCGACACCGGCCGCGCCACGCTGCGGGCGTTGCGCAGCGCACGGCGGGCCGCGGCGGAGGAGATCCTGGCACCGCTCACCGCCGGGCAGCGCGAGGTGCTCGGCGGACTGCTGTCCACCCTGGTCGACGGGACGGGTTCGCCGCACTGAGCCCGGTCCCGTCCGGCGGGTGGGACCTGGCCGGGCCACCGGACCGGCCCTGACGCCCAGTCAACCGGAGGAGTGCCGCCATGCCCCTGCTGGAGCCGGACCCCGAGACCCTGCGGCCCACCGCCCCCGGCGGCCCGTCCCACGACCGGGTGGCCGGCCCGCGGGCGTCCGGCACCCCCGAGCCGCTGCGCGGTGAACTGACCGCGCTGCTCGGTGCGGACAAGGTGCTCCACGGCATCTCCGACCTGGTCCGCTACGCCTCCGACGCCAGCCCGTACCGCTTCGTGCCGCAGGTCGTGGTGGTGGCCGAGGACCTCGACGACATCTCCGCGGTCTTCTCCTACGCACACGGCAGGGGCCGCAAGGTCGTCCTCCGGGCCGCCGGGACCTCCCTCAACGGCCAGGCGCAGGGCGAGGACATCCTCGTCGACGTGCGCCGGCACTGGACGGGCGTCCAGGTGCTCGACGGCGGAGCCCGCGCCCGCATCCGGCCGGGGACCACCGTGCTGCGCGCCAACACCACGCTGGCCCGCTACGGCCGGGTGCTGGGGCCCGATCCGGCCAGCGCCGTCGCCTGCACGCTGGGCGGAGTGGTCGCCAACAACGCCTCCGGGATGACGGCCGGCACCACCCGCAACTCCTACCGGACACTGGCCTCGGCCACCCTCGTGCTGCCGTCGGGCACCATCGTCGACACCGCGGCGCCGGACGCCGACGCGGAGCTGGCCCTCGCCGAACCGGCGCTGTGCGCGGGCCTGCTGGGGCTGAAGGCGGAGATCGAGGCCGATCCGGAACTGGTGGCCCGCATCCGCGCCAAGTACGCGCTCAAGAACACCAACGGCTACCGCCTCGACGCCTTCCTCGACGGCGCGACACCGGTACAGATCCTGCGCGGCCTGATGGTCGGCTCCGAGGGCACCCTCGGTTTCGTGGCCGAGACCGTCTTCGACACCCTGCCGCTGGACCGGTACACCTCCAGCGCACTGCTCTTCTTCCCGACGCTGGAGGCCGCCGCCTCGGCCGTACCGCTCTTCAACGCGGCGGGCGCGCGGGCGGTGGAGCTGATGGACGGCAACACGCTGCGCGCCTCGGTGCGGGTGGCCGGGGTGCCCGCCGACTGGGCCGCGCTACCCAAGGAGACCACCGCGCTGCTGGTGGAGTTCCGGGCGCCCGACGAGGCCGGCCAGGAGGCGTACGAACGGGCCGCGGCGCGGGTGCTGACGGAACTGGAACCGGTCGCGCCGGTTCCGTCCGTCACCAATGCCTTCACCCGGGACGCGGCAGCGATCGGCGGATACTGGAAGGCCCGCAAGGCGTTCGTGACGGCGGTGGGCGGCTCCCGGCCGCCCGGGACGACGCTGATCACCGAGGACTTCGCGGTACCGCCCGGCCGGCTCGCCGAGGCCTGTACGGCCCTGCTGGAACTCCAGTCCCGGCACGGCTTCGACGCGGCGGTGGCCGGCCACGCGGCACACGGCAATCTGCACTTCCTGCTCGCCTTCGACGCGGCGCGGCCGGCCGAGGTGGCCCGCTACGCCGCCTTCATGGACGCCTTCTGCCGGCTGACCGTCGAGCGCTTCGACGGATCACTGAAGGCCGAGCACGCCACCGGCCGGAACATCGCGCCGTTCCTGGAACTCGAATGGGGCCCGCGGGCCACGGAGTTGATGTGGCGGATCAAGGAGACCGTGGACCCGCACGGCATCCTGGCGCCGCGCGTCCTCCTCGACCGCGACCCGCGGGCCCATCTGCGCGGGCTGAAGACCATCCCCCGGGTCGAGGCGCGCGCCGACCCGTGCATCGAGTGCGGCTTCTGCGAACCGGCCTGCCCGAGCGGGGACCTGACCACCACCCCGCGCCAGCGGATCGTGCTGCGCCGGGAGATGCTGCGCCAGCCGGACGGCTCCCCCGTCACCACCGCGCTGCTGGACGCCTACGGCTACGACGCGGTGGACACCTGCGCCGGGGACTCGCTCTGCGCCGTGGCCTGCCCGGTGGGCATCGACACCGGTGCGCTGATGAAGGACTTCCGGCACCGGCGGCACAGTGCGCGCGAGGAGTGGGTCGCCGCGCAGTCCGCCCGGCGGTTCGGGGCGGTCGAGCGGGCGGCGCGGCTGGCGGTGGCCGCGGCCGGCCGGATCGGTGACCGGGTGCTGGGGCCGGTGACCGGCGCCGCCCGTAAGGCCGTACGTCCCGATCTGGTGCCGGAGTGGCTGCCGTGGATGCCCGGTGCGGCGCCCCGGACGCGGCCCGTGACCCGGCGTGCCGGGGCGGCCGCGGTCTACTACCCGGCGTGTGTGAACCGGATCTTCGGGCCGCCCGCCGGACTCGACGGGCTGCCGCTGCCCGAGGCGGTGGTGGCGGTGTCGCGGCGGGCGGGCCGTCCGGTGTGGATTCCGCCGGAGGTGGCCGGCACTTGCTGCGCCACGATCTGGCACTCCAAGGGATACCGGCGCGGTGCCGAGGTGATGGCCAACCGCATTGTCGAGGCGGCCTGGGGCTGGACGGCCGGCGGCCGGCTGCCGCTGGTGGTGGACGCGTCCTCGTGCACGCTGGGCCTCGCCCATGAGGTCGTGCCGTATCTGACGCCCGGAAACCGTGCGCTGCACTCCGGGCTGACCGTCGTCGACTCGGTCGTCTGGGCCGCCGACGAGCTGCTGCCCCGGCTGGAGATCACCCGCACGGTCGGCTCGGCGGTGCTCCATCCCACCTGCGCCATGCAGCACTTGGGCGACGGGGGCCGGCTGCGCCGGGTCGCCGAGGCCTGCGCGCGGGAGGTCGTGGTGCCGGACGATGTGGGCTGCTGTGCGTTCGCCGGGGACCGCGGGATGCTGCACCGGGAGCTGACCGAGTCGGCCACCGCGAAGGAGGCGGCCGAGGTGACCGCCCGGCACTTCGACGCGCATCTGTCGGCGAACCGGATGTGCGAGGTCGGCATGGACCACGCGACGGCGGGCCGGGGCTACCACTCGGTGCTCCAGGCACTGGAGAGGGCGACCCGGCCCGCTTGAGGGCGTGGCGGTCAGCGCTTCACGTGCAGCGCCACCGCTCCCCTGGCGGGGACCGACAGCCGGGCCTTCCCGTCGTCCCCCACCGTGACCGTGTGGCCGTCGCACGCGGACGGCGCGGCCGCCACGACATCGCAGTAGGTGCCGGCGGGCAGCGAGGTCGCGAAGGTCTGCTTCAGCTCCGTGTCACCGTTGTTGAGGGCGACGAACCCCTTGCCGTCCCGGCCGAAGGCGATCGCGCTGCCGCCGTTGTCCCACCAGTCGGTCAGCTCGGCCGAGCCCACCGCGTTGCGGAAGCCGACCATCCCGGTGACCGCCCGCTTGGCGTGCTGGCGGGTCCAGCCCTCGCTGCCGCTGGGCGGCCCGGCGTCCTTGTCGGACCACTCGTAGCCGGAGTAGACGTTCGGCGACCCGTAGGGCGAGGCGAGCATGAAGACGTTGGCGAGGGTGTAGGCCGCGCCGTCCTTGTAGGTGAGCGTCGAGCCGTTGCGTTCGGTGTCCCAGTTGTCGACGAAGGTACGGGCCTTGTCGCTGCCGAGCTTGCCGTCCGCGACGGACTTGAGCTGGGCCGGGCCGCCGCCCTGGAAGGCGCTCTTGAGGTGCTGACCGTAACGGAACTCGTCGACGTCGCCGGTGCCGGTGTACTCCTCGGGCTGCACCGCCTCGCCGGCGCCGTGGATGACCTCCTGCACCCAGTAGCCGGGGTCGCGCATCTTGCCCTTGATGGCGGCGAGGTCCTCGGCGGAGATGTGCTTGGCGGCGTCCACCCGGAGGCCGTCCACGCCCAGGGACCGCAGGTCGTCGAGGTACCTGGCGATGGTGGTGCGGACCTCGTCGCGGCCGGTGTCGAGGTCGGCGAGGCCCACCAGTTCGCAGGTCTGGACGTCCTTGCGGTCGCCGTAGTCGGAGATGCTCCTGCGGCAGCCGTGGAAGTCCTGGTCCTGGTAGGTGCCGGGGTAGTCGTACTTGGTGTACTTGGTGCCGCCGGTGCCCGTACCGGCGCCCGCCGCCATGTGGTTGACGACGGCGTCGGCGATGACCTTGACGCCCGCGCCGTGGCAGGCGCTGACCATCGAGGCGAACGCGGTCCGGTCGCCCAGCCGTCCGGCGATCCGGTAGCTGACGGGCTGGTAGGAGGTCCACCACTGGTCGCCCCGGATGTGCTCGGTGGCGGGTGAGACCTCGACATAGCCGTAGCCGGCCGGGCCGAGCTGGTCGGTGCAGGCGCGGGCGACGTCCGCGTACTTCCACTCGAACAGCGTGGCGGTGACGGTCTTTTCGCCGGGCGGCACGGCCTGGGAGGACCACGGCGCGAAGGTGGCGAGGCCGGCCGCGGCCAGCACCCCGGCCAGCGCCCCGCCCAGCACACGGGAACGTTGCTGCATTGTGCGGCTCCTTGGTCATGGGGCGCGGCAGCGCGCACCGCGCCCACGAGAGCAGCCACGCGCCGGCCGCCATGGGGGGATTTCCGTACCGGAGCCTGCCGTTTACCTCGTGAACACGTCAAGGCTTTCCGCAAGTGTTTTCAGTGACTTGCGAAAGCCTCTGGCGGTGGTGCGTCCGGCCTTGCCGCGAAGAGTCCGGTCATGCGGCAAAGAGTCCAAGCGTGCCGTAACAAGAGTCCAATCGGCCCTCTTGTGCCCCGGCCCGACGGCCGACAGGGTCCTGACCGAGGTTCACGTATGCCCCGGCACACCAGCGCTCCTGGAGGACCGATGAACGAGGCACCATCGCAGAACCACGACCACAACGACCCGGGGCCGAGCCGCCGTTCGGTGCTGTGGACCGCCGGTGCGGCGGGCGCCGGACTGGGGCTCGGCGGCCTCCCGGCCACGCCGGCCGCGGCGGCCGCACCCGGCGCCGCCGGCCCCGCGACACCGGCCGCCGCGGTGCCGCGTGCCACGGGCAGCACGATGATCGGCGTGCCGTTCGAGCGGCGCGGCACCGTACGTGTCGGCATCATCGGCCTCGGCAACCGGGGCGGCAGCATGATCGACCTCTTTCTCGCGGTGCCGGGCGTCCGCGTCGTCGCGCTGTGCGACCCGGTGAAGGAGAAGACCGCCAAGGCCGCCAAGAAGGTCACCGCCGCGGGGCAGCCGGCGCCCGCCGTCTACACCAACGGCGAGCAGGACTTCGAGAACCTCTGCAAGCGCGGCGACATCGACTTCGTCTACGCGGCCACGCCCTGGGACCGGCACTTCGACATGGCGAAGACCGCGATGCTCAACGGCAAGCACGTGGGCGTGGAATGCCCCCTCGCGCTGCGCCTGGACCAGCTGTGGGAGCTGGTCGACCTCTCCGAGCGCACCCGCCGGCACTGTATGCAGCTGGAGAACTGCTGTTACGGCAGGAACGAGATGCGGGTGCTGCGGATGGCCCACGCGGGACTGTTCGGCGACCTGCTGCACGGCGCCGGCGCCTACAACCACGACCTGCGCGGCCTGATGTTCGACCCCAAGTACTACGAGGGGCCCTGGCGCCGGCTGTGGCACACCCGGCTGCGCGGCGACCTCTACCCCAACCACGGCTTCGGCCCGGTCGCCAACTACATGGACGTCAACCGCGGTGACCGCGCCGTACGGATCTCCAGCTTCGGCACGCCCGCGCTCGGTCTCGCCGCCTACCGCAAGGCGCACATGCCGGCCAACGACCCCAGCTGGAAGGAGTCGTACATCGAGAGCGACCGGACGATCAGCCTCGTGCAGACCGCCAAGGGAAGGGTGATCCGGCTGGAGCACGATGTCTCCACCCCGCATCCGTACAGCCGGATCAACAGTCTCGGCGGCACCAAGGGCGTCTTCGAGGACTATCCCGAGCGGATCTATCTGGAGCCGGACCAGAGCAACGACGAGTGGGGCGACTTCGGGAAGTACGCGGAGTGGGACCACTGGCTGTGGAAGGAGCACGCCAACCCGCCCGGCGGGCACGGCGGCATGGACTACATGCTGGTCTTCCGGCTGATGCAGTGCATGCGGCTGGGCCTCGTACCGGACTTCGACGTCTATGACGCGGCGACCTGGACGGCGCCGGTGCCGTTGAGCGATCTGTCGATCAGGGCGAAGGGCGCCCCGCAGGAGATCCCCGACTTCACCCGCGGACTGTGGAAGAAGGCGCGGCCGGGGATGGACTCGAAGAAGCCCGAGGAGTAGGAGCCCTGGGCCCGGCGGGCGGCCGCACGCGCCGGGCCCGGCCTCTCAGCTGTCGCGGGGCGTGGCGGAGCTGACGCCCGGTCCGGCCACCGTCCCGGGCGCCGTGTCCGGCCCGGACTCCGCCCGCCGCGGCACCCGGTCCTGCTCCGCCGGCCCGTCGGCCGGGGCCTCGGCCGGCTCCTCCCCCTGCATGACCTTCTTCGCCGTCACCCGGTCCAGTGCGCCCTCCCAGCGGGAGACCGCGAAGACCGCGACACAGTTGCCGAGCAGATTGGTCGCCACCCGCATCGAGTCCATGATCCGGTCGACACCGAGCAGCAGGGCGACCGCGGAGGCGGGGATGACGCCCAGCGCGGAGGCGGTCGCGGACAGCGCGAGGAACGCCGAACCCGGCACGCCCGCCATGCCCTTGCTGGTCAGCATCAGGACCAGCACCACGGTGAGCTGCTGGCCGAGCGACAGATCGACGCCGATGGCCTGGGCGATGAAGAGCGTGCCGATGGAGAGGTAGATCGAGGCGCCGTCCAGGTTGAAGGAGTAGCCGGTCGGCAGCACCAGGCCCACCGCGTCGTCCCGGCAGCCCGCGGCGCGCAGCTTCTGCATCATCCTCGGCATCACGGTCTCGCTGGAGCCGGTGCCGAGCGCCAGCAGCAGCTCCTCACGGGTGTAGCGGACGAACCTCCACAGGCTCAGCCCGGTGACCACCTTGAGGGCGACCGCGAGCAGCACCAGGAAGACCAGCGCGACGCCGTAACAGACCGCGATCAGCTTGCCGTACGTCGACATCGCGCCCAGGCCGTACTCCCCCACCAGGTGGGCGGTGGCGCCGAGCACCGCGAGCGGGGCGAGCTTCATGAGGAAGCCGACGACGGTGAACACCACGTCCTGGGCCTGCTCGATCAGCGGCAGGATCTGCGGCACCTTCTTCTGCCCGAGGTGCAGCAGCGCGGCGCCCACCAGGCAGGCCAGCACCAGGACCTGGAGCAGTGAGTTCTCCGCGAACGCGCCGACCGCGCTGTCCGGCAGCGACTCCAGCACGAACTGGGCGGCGGAGGGCAGCTGTCCGCCGCCCGTCTTGGCGTCCACCGCGCCCTCGTCCAGGGACGCGGGGTCGATGTGCATCCCGGCGCCGGGGGTGAAGACATTGGCGGCCAGCAGGCCGACGACGAGCGCGAGGCTCGTCGCCACCTCGAACCAGATCAGGGCCTTGACGCCGATCCGGCCGAAGGCCCTGAGGTCGCCCGCCTTGGTGATGCCGGCGACGACCACACAGAAGACCAGGGGCGCGATCATCGCCTTGATCAGACGGACGAAGCCGTCCCCGAGCGGCTGGAGCGACGACCCCGCCTCCGGCCACAGGCGTCCGACGAGGACGCCGAGTACCAGGGCGAGGAGGACCTGGGTGAACAGGCTGGTGCGCAGATGGCGGCCGGCGCGGCGGGTGAGCGTTCCGGTGGCGTGCGGCACGGGCACTCCTCCATGGAAGGATTCTGGGATGCGGAATCGGAGTTCCACGGTCCGCCACTATGGTCGCTTGGTGTTCACCACGAAAGAGGCCGGTGTAACTTCCCGGGAAATCTTGGAGCTTGGTCCAAGACGGATCGCGCACCCCGCAGGAGTACGGGACGGCATGAGAGCGTTCGCCACCTCTGCCCCGCTATGGGCGGCCCATCCCGTACATCCCGATACGCCCCTCAGGCCGCCAGGTGTGCCTTGTCTCCCATGACGACGACGGGGTGCCGCGCCGGGTCGAGGGCACGCAGCAGCGCCCGCATCCCGGACTTCGGGACGCTGACACAGGCGGAGGTGCCGCTGCCGTGGTCGAGATGCAGCCAGACCCCACCGCCCTTGGACTGCCCCTGCGGCCGGGTCGGGTCCAGCGGTGAGGTCCCCTTGACGCGGTTGTAGTTGATCGCGACGACGTAGTCGAAGTCGTGCCGGGTGCTCTTGGCCCAGTACGACGGCGGGGTGAACGCCGAGGAGTGCGTATAGGGCAGCTTGGCGCCGGGGTCCGCGAGCACACCGCCCGCGTCGGTCAGCGTGAAGACGCCGACGGGGCTGCGCTTGTCGCCCTCGTGATGGTTCACCGTCCAGCCGCGGCGGCCGTTGTGCGCGTCCCAACTCCCCTTGCGGTCCCAGCCCTTGGCGCCCTTTTCATAGAGGACGACGGTGGCGTCGGCGGAGTCCACGCCCGCGCCGTAGACCGCCACGACCTGCCGGGACGCGGCCGGGATGCGGGACCGCAGCGCCGGGCCGACCTCGGGGATGTGCGCCAGGTGCGTGGTGGCCGGGCCGCCGCGGGCCGGGCCCCCGGGGCGCTCCCCCTTCGCCGCGCCGTCGTCCTTGCCGCCGCCCCGGCCGTCGCCCGCGCCGCCGCAGCCCGCCAGAAGAACCAGCCCCACCGCGGCCACCGCCGCCGCCCGCATCGCCCTGCCCACTGTCCGCATGGACCCCATGGTCGCACCACAGGCACGGCGGCCGTTCAGCGCCGGCCCGCCGCCTTCCGGCCGCCCCGGGATTGTCCGGATCGCGCGGGCACAGCGGAAAAACCGTTTGAAATCCCCCCAGTCCGCGGGCCAGTCTTCCCAGACCTCCGCCGGTGACGAGACCGGCCGGGAGGGCATTTCGCCTGCCGGGACGGCCTGCTGCCGCCCCCTCACCACGACTCCGGCTGGGACAGCATGCACCTTCGTGACCTTCCGTACCCCGACCCGGGCGTCCCGGACGTCCGTACGGGCGGCGCCTTTCTCCGGTGGCTCTGCGGACAACAGCTCGGCGGACAGTTCAAGGCCCTGCTCTGGGGGCTGGTGAACGTCGGCTCCATCGCCGCCTCCCCGCTGCCGGTGGGCCTCGTCGTGCAGGCCGTGGTGGACCGCGACGGCGGCCGTCTCCTCCTGGCCGGCGGCCTGATCCTGGCCCTGGGCGTACTGATCGCGGTGGGCGACACCATGGTGCACCGCGCGACCGTCGCCAACTGGATCACCGCCGTCGCCCGCATGCAGCAGCTGCTCGCCCGTAAGACCACGGAACTGGGCTCGGCCATGACCCGGCGGGTCGCGGCCGGTGAGATCGTCACCGTCAGCACCGGCGACCTGGAGAAGATCGGCTGGTTCGCCGAGGCCCTCTCCCGGTTCGCCGCGTCGGCGCTGACCGTGGTCGGCGTCGCCGTCGCGCTGGCCTTCTACCAGCCGGCACTGGGCGTGCTGGTGGCCGTCGGCGTCCCCGTACTCGCGCTGGCCGTCCTGCCGCTGCTGCCGCCCGCCACCCGCCGCGCCGACGCCCAGCGCGAACAGGCCGGCCGGGCCACCGAGCTGGCCTCCGACACCGTCGCCGGACTGCGCGTCCTGCGCGGCATCGGGGGCGAGGAACTCTTCCTCGCCCGCTACCGCAGCGCCTCCCAGGACGTACGCAAGGCGGCCGTCCGCAGCGCCCGGATGTGGGCCCTGATCTCGGCCGTGCAGGTGCTGCTGCCGGGCCTGCTGCTCATCGCGGTGGTCTGGTACGGCGCCCGGCTCGCCCTCGACGGCACCATCGCGGTCGGCGATCTCGTCACCATCTACAGCGCGGTCACCTTTCTGCTCTTCCCGCTGCGCCACTTCGAAGAGATCGCCCAGGCCTACGCGTTCGCCAAACCGTCGGCGAAGCGCACGGCCCGCGTCCTGGCCCAGCAGCGGACGGCCGGCGGACGGGCGCAGGAGCCGGAGACGCCGCCCACCGGCACGCTGTACGACCCGGTCAGCGGGCTGACCGCGCCGGCCGGCCGGCTGACCGCCGTGGTCTGCGGCGACCCCGACGCCGCGGGCCGGCTCGCCGAACGCCTCGGCGGACACCCGCCGCGCGCCGACGAGGACGGTGACCACACGGCCGGCCTGTCCGTCGTCCTCGGCGGCACCCCGCTCGACGACCTGCCGCGGGACACCGCCCGCCGCGCGGTCCTCGTCCAGGACAAGGACCCGGTGCTGCTGTCCGGCACGCTCGGCGAGCTGCTCGACGTACCGGCCTCCGGCCGGGTGGACGCCGGGGACGCGCTGGCCGCGGCCCAGTGCGGCGACGTACTGACCGCGCTGGCGCAGGCCTCGGTGGACGACTCGGGAGACCCGATGCGCACCCACATCACCGAGCGCGGCCGGTCGCTCTCCGGCGGGCAGCGGCAGCGGCTGGCCCTGGCCCGGTCGCTGGTCACCGACCCCGAGGTGCTGGTGCTCGACGAGCCGACCAGCGCCGTCGACGCCCACACCGAGGCCCGGATCGCCGACGGTCTGGGGACGGTCAGGACCGGGCGCACCACCGTCGTGCTCACCTCCAGCCCGCTCCTCCTGGACCGGGCCGAGCAGGTGGTGTTCCTCCAGGACGGCAAGGCCGTCGCCACGGCCACCCACCGCGAACTGCTGCACAGCCACCCCGCCTACCGCGCGGTCGTCACCCGCGACACGGAACCCGAGCCGGCGCTGTCCACCGGCCAGACCGAGGAGACCGCATGACCGGCCTGGCACCGCCGGACCACGATCCGGACGCCCCGCAGACCCTCACCACACTCCCCGTCGGCTCACCGGCCACCGTCCGCGGCTACGTCCGCGGCCTGATCCACCGTCACCGCACGGCGTTCACCGTCCTCATCGTGGTGAACGCCGCCGCGGTGATCGCCTCCATGGCCGGCCCGTATCTGCTCGGCGGAGTCGTCGAGAAGCTGTCCACGGGCGTGCGCGACCTCCAACTGGAGCACACCCTCGCGGTGTTCGCTGTCGCGCTCGCCGCGCAGACGGTGTTCGTGCGGATGGTCCGGCTGCGTGGGGCGATGCTCGGCGAACGGATGCTGGCGGATCTGCGGGAGGACTTCCTCGTACGGTCCGTGGCGCTGCCGCCGGGCGTACTGGAGCGGGCCGGCACCGGCGATCTGCTGTCGCGGATCACCACGGACATCGACCGGCTCTCCGAGGCGATGCGCGAGGCCGTGCCGCAACTGGCCATCGGTGTGGTGTGGGTGGCGCTGCTGATCGGCGGCCTGACCGTGACGGCCCCGCCGCTGGCCCTGTCCGTGCTGATCGCGCTGCCGCTGCTGGTCGTCGGCTGCCGCTGGTACTTCAAGCGGGCGCCGCACGCCTATCGTTCGGAGGCCGCCGGTTACGCCGCGGTGTCCGCCGTACTCACCGAGTCCGTGGACGCGGGACGGACGGTCGAGGCCCACCGGCTGGGCGCCCGTCGGATCGCGCTGTCGGAGCGCCGCATCCGGGAATGGACCCAGTGGGAGCGCTACACGCTCGCTCTGCGCTCGGTGCTCTTCCCCGTCGTCGATCTGACGCATGTGCTGCTCCTGGCCTCGGTGTTGCTGCTCGGCGGCGCGTTCGTCCTGCAGGGCTGGATCAGTCCCGGGCAGCTGACGACGGGGGCGCTGCTGGCGCAGATGATGATCGAGCCGGTCGGCATGATCCTGCGCTGGTACGACGAGTTGCAGGTGGCCCAGGTGTCCATCGCGCGGCTCGTCGGCGTCCGGGAGATCCCGCCGGAGGCCACCGACGCGGACCGGCGCCCCGACGGGCGGGAGCTGCACGCCGACGGGGTCAGCTTCGGCTACCGCGCGGGCGCCGATGTGCTGCGCGAGGTCTCGCTGCGGGTCCGGCCGGGGACCCGGCTGGCCCTGGTCGGGCCGTCCGGCGCCGGCAAGTCGACACTGGGCCGGCTGCTGGCCGGTATCTACGGGCCCCGCGTCGGCAGCGTCACCCTGGGCGGCGCCGAACTCTCCACCATGCCGGCCGAGCGGGTCCGCGAACAGGTGGCGCTGGTCAACCAGGAACACCATGTCTTCGTCGGCTCGCTCCGTGACAACCTCCTGCTGGCGCGCACCGGAGCGGCCGATGCCGAACTGTGGGCCGCGCTCGGCGCGGTGGACGCCGACGCCTGGACGCGGGCCCTGCGCAAGGGGCTGGACACCGAGGTCGGCTCGGGCGGCCACCCCCTGACTCCCGCCCAGGCCCAGCAGATCGCGCTGGCCCGGCTGGTACTGGCCGACCCGCACACCCTGGTCCTGGACGAGGCGACCTCCCTGCTCGACCCACGGGCCGCCCGCCACCTGGAGCGTTCGCTGGGCAGGGTGCTCGACGGCCGTACGGTCGTGGCCATCGCCCACCGGCTGCACACCGCGCACGACGCCGATGTGATCGCGGTCGTCGAGGACGGCCGGATCAGCGAACTGGGCAGCCACGACGAGCTGGTAGCCACCGGCGGCGCCTACGCGGCGCTGTGGCGGTCCTGGCACGGCTGAGGCGCGTACGGTACGGCACGGCGGCGCAGACCTCATGAGGTCTGCGCCGCCGATGCGCCATGCGGAGCGAGGGTCAGCCGGCGGAGCCGCCGCGCATCGCCTTGCGCAGATCGCGCGTCTGCTGCGCGAGCGTCTTCAGATCGACCTTCTTGAGGGAGCGCGTGGTCGCGTCGCCCACCCCGATCACGTCACCGACCGAGGTGCTGTCGGCCCAGACACACAGCGGGATGTAGTAGCCGTCGTCCTGGGAGATCCCGCAGCGCAGGACGGCTCCCTTCGCGCCGGCGTCCTGGAGGTCGAAGTCCTTCGGCGCGACGGCCATGTCGTTCGGGGCGAACGCCGCCCGCACCCGCTGCGCGGGGTCGGACACCGTGCCCGTACCGGTGTGGACGCCCAGGTTGACCGAGGGATGGTTCCCCGGCCGGTAGACCCCGTCGGTCCGGGTCAGACCCTTCAGCTCCGGGTATTTCGCGGGGGCCAGCTTGTCCGGCGTGTACATCAGCCTGGTGAGCTCCGCGTCATAACGAAGCTCCGTCCCACCCGACTTCACCACCTTGGGCGCGGCCGGCTTCGCCCCCTGGGGCGTGCCCTGCCCCGCTCCCCCTTCACCCTGGCTCTGCCCTTGCCCCTGCCGGGCCTCCGTATCGTCCCCGCCGCCGAGCTGCGACCACACCAGAAAGCCACCCCCGGCGAGCAGCACGACGACCACCAGGACGACGGTGACGATCAGTCCGGTACGGGACTTGCGCGGCGGCGGAGGAGGCGGAGCGAAGCCCGCGCCCCCACCCTGGCCCGGCAGTCCGGTCGGCGGCGTCGGCCCGTTATACGGAGGAACCGGTGCGCCGGGGTACGGCGGCAGCGGGGCGCCCTGTCCGGGGGGCGGCATCTGCGGCGGCTGGTGGGTCACGGTTGTCGGGTCCTCATCATCGGTTGCAGGAGCCCGGTCATCCTTCCGTACGGCGTGAAGTCGGCTGCGACAGGGGGCCGGTGGGCGGGGTGCGGACGTCCGCGAGGCCGCGGAGAAAGGACAGGCCGGGGCGGCCGGCGAGCTGACGCGTGCCGACGACGGTGAACCCCGAGCGGACCAGCACGGCCCGCGAGGCCGCGTTGTCGAGCGTGGTCGCGGCGCGCAGGGTGGTCAGCCCATAGCCGTCGGCGGCAAGGCCGCACATCTCCCGCACGGCCCAGGTGGCCAGCCCGCGCCCCGCGGCCCGCTCCGCGATCCGGTACCCGAGTTCGGCGCCGCCGTCCTCCACATCCACGAGGTTGACCCGCCCCAGTACCTCCCCCTCGGTGCCGACCAGCACATGGAAGTAACAGACCCCGGCCTCCTGTTCGGCGAGCAGGGCGCGGAGCCGCTCGCCGAACCGCGCGAAGTAGTCATCGCCCCGGTCAGGGACGGACGCGGCGAAGTAGGCCCGGTTCTCCTTCTCGAAGGCGAGCAGCGCGGGGGCGTGGCCTGGGCGCAGCAGCTGTATCTCGGGCATGAACGGGAATATAGGGAACTCGGCGGGCGGCCTGGCAGTTATTTTGTGGCGGCGTTCGGGGCACGGTATTTATCGCCTGGTCGCCGTTCGGACGGTTTCGCTGTTCCGGCATTCCGCTGTCGGCCGCTCCCCTCGCCCTCTCATCCCGTTCCCTCCCTCCCTGTCAGGGACTCGTGAGAAGGAAGAGCTGTTGGGTCGCCCGGGTCATCGCGACATAGCGGTCCACCGCGCCTTCGATGCCTCCGCCGAACCGATCCGGGTCGACGAGGACGACCAGGTCGAATTCAAGTCCCTTCGACAGCTCCGGGGGCAGCGAGCGGACGCGGGGCGTCGGCCGGAAGGTGGGATCGCCGATGACGCAGGCGGTCCCTTCGGTATGGGCGGCGAGCCAGGTGGCAAGGACCGAGTCCCGGTCCGCGGCAGACCCGTGGACGACGGGGATACCGCTGCTGCGGATGGAGGCCGGCACATTGGCGTCCGGGAGCACGGCCCGGATGACCGGCTCGGCCTCCGTCATGACCTCTTCCGGCGTCCGGTAGTTGAGGGTCAGGGACGCCAGGCTGACCCGGGCGAGCCCGATCCGTTCGAGCCGTTCCTGCCACGACTCCGTGAACCCGTGCCTGGCCTGGGCGCGGTCCCCGACGATGGTGAAGCTCCGGGACGGGCAGCGGAGCAGCAGCATCTGCCACTCCGCGTCGGTCAGTTCCTGCGCCTCGTCCACGACGATATGCGCGAACGGACCGGCGAGCCGGTCGGGTTCGACTCCGGTCAGCACACTCTCGTCGATCAGGCGCTCCTGCAGATCCTGTCCGCGCAGCATCGTCACCGCCGCTTCACCGTCGTCATCGGCCGCGAGCACGTTGTCGATGACATCGGCCATACGCGCCCGTTCGGCGGCGACAGCGGCCTGGTGCCGACGCTGACGCCGTGCCGCCTCCGGGTCGCCGAGCCGCTGCCGGGCCGCGTCCAGGAGCGGCAGGTCGGACACGGTCCACGCCTGGGGCGCCTCCTTGCGCCGCAGCTTGCGCACCTCATCGGGGCCGAGCCACGGAGCGCACCTCCGCAGGTAGGCGGGTACCGACCACAGGTCTCCGACGAGGTCGGCCGCTTCGAGCAACGGCCACGCGCGATGGAGCGTCGTGACCAGCTCTTCGTCCTGCCGCAGCGACCGCCGGAAGAGCTCGGGCGGAACATCGCCGCCGAGCTTGTCACTCAGGATCGTGGCCAGCTCCTCCCAGATCTGCTCGCGCGCCTCGTTGTGCGGCGTGCCAGGTTCCGGTGCTGCGAACGCCTCGGCCCAGTCGTCGGCGCTCAGCCAGACGTCGGCCCAGTCGGTCGTGACCGTCATCCCCTCGGCGGGCGGCTCCTCGTAGAACCGGACGGCCTCCTCGATCGCCCGCATCATGAGCGCGGACGACTTCAGACGGGCCACCTCCGGGTCGGCCTCGACCCCGGCCGCGGCTCCCTCGGCCACGAGGTCCCGCACGGTGCAGGTCTGCACGCCCTCCTCTCCGAGGCTGGGGAGGACATCGGCGACATAGGACAGGTACGGCCTGTGCGGACCGACGAACAGCACACCGCCCCGACGGTGACCGAGCCGCGGGTCGGAGTAGAGGAGGTACGCGGAACGGTGCAGCGCGACGACGGTCTTCCCCGTACCCGGGCCGCCGTCCACGACGAGAGCGCCGCGGGATTCCGCACGGATGATGGCGTCCTGGTCGGCCTGGAGGGTGCCCAGCACATCGCGCATCCGTGCCGACCTGCTGCTGCCCAGGCTCGCGAGGAACGCGGACTGGTCGTCGAGCGCGGCGTGCCCGGCAAACCCCTCCGAGGTGAACACCTCGTCCCAGTAGTCACTGATCCGGCCACGGGTCCAGCGATATCTGCGACGGCTGGCCAGACCCATCGGGTGGGCATGGGTGGCTCCGAAGAACGGCTCGGCCGCCGGGGAACGCCAGTCGAGCAGCAGCCGACGCCCCGCGCTGTCCGTGAGGCCGAGCCGTCCGACGTACACCGGCTCGGGGTGGTCCTCGCCGACCATGTGCCCGAGGCACAGATCCAGGCCGAAGCGTCGCAGGGCACGCAGCCGGGCGGTCAGCCGGTGGACCTCCGCGTCCCGGTCCATCGCCTGCCGACCCACACCACCGGGCGCCCGGCGCTCGGCATCGAGACGTGCGGACAGTTCAGCGATCGTCTGCTCCAGGCTCTCCGCGAGGGCCGCGAAGTGCTGCTCGTCCCCGGCGATCAGCACCGGGTCGGCCTTGGGGGAAGGGCGGCCGGAAAGGCGGTCGGAAAGGTCAAACACGCTGGTGGTCAGCGGTTTCACGTCATAGCTCCGTTCTGAGGTGACTCGCCCCGCGGGGCGGGGGGGGCGGGGTCCGGTCCGGGCCGGCGGGACGCACCGGTGGTTGGGGGTGTCGTCGGGACTTCGCCCGGCGGGGGGTGTGGTCGTTTTCGGTTTGGGGGCGGTTCGGGGTTGTTCGGGGGCGGATTGGGTCGGTGGGGAGGGGGCTGGTGAGCCCGTGTCCTCGTGGGCTCCTGGGCTCGTGTGCCGGTCGCCGCGGGGGCGGTTCTTGGGTTCTGGTTGCCGGGGAGAGCAGTTCTTCTCGTCTGGCTACTGGGGAGGGCCCGTGCGCTGATCGCCGGAGAGGGCGGCTCTCTTGATCCGGTCGCTGGGGAACGGCCCCCGTGGGCTGGTCGCCAACGACGTGGGTCTGGCGGGCTCCAGCCTGGCTCGACGAACCGAGCCCGCCACGCTCACGCCGGCATCGACGGCGCTCTCAGGTCCTCGCGTCGAGCAGCGTCGAACAGCAGCTCCGCGGCCACCGCCGCCCCGTCGGTGCGGACCGTGCCGGCCACGGCCTTCGCTCGTGCGCGGGTCTCAGGTGCCAGGGCCGACTCAAGTGCGGCCCCCAGGGACTCGAACGCCGGCGTCGGACCGTCGTGTGCCACGCCGATGCCCAGCGCGGAAACCCGCCCGGCCCAGTACGGCTGGTCCGCCGCCTGGGGCACCACCACCTGCGGCACACCGGCCCGGGCGGCCGTCGTCGTGGTGCCCGCGCCGCCGTGGTGCACCACACCCGCCACCCGGCCGAACAGCACCTGCTGGTTGACCTCACCGACGGCGAAGCAGTCGTCCCGGTCGTCGATCAGGGCCAGGTCGGCCCAGCCGCGGCCGACGAGGACGCGGTGGCCCTGTGCCCGGACCGCCTCGACGGCCACCCGGGCGGCGTCCGGCGCCCCGTGCAGGGGCATGCTGCCGAAGCCCACGTACACCGGTGGTGCGCCGGCCTCCAGGAACGCCACCAATGCGTCGGGCAACGGGCGCTCGTCCGGCAGGAACCACGCACCGGTCTGGACAAGGTCAAGGTCCGGCGTCTCCCGCCACGGGTCCAGGACCGGGTCCGTCGCCAGCCACGGCCGGTCGCCGACGACATAGGCGCGAACGTCGTCCACCGGGGGCAGGCCGTGCGCCACCCGGTTCGTGTTGAGCGCCGCACCGAACAGCTCGTCGATGCTCTGTGCGTCCAGATCCCACAACACCCGGTTGTCAGTCACCCCCGGCGGGAACGACCGGCCCGGATATGCCATCGGCGGGTGGTACGGCGACGGCAGTTCCAGCTGCTGGAAGCTCACGGACACCGAGCGCACACCCAGCTTCTCCGCCACCGACAACGCGCCGGCCGCAGCCGGCAGCATCCCGGTCGCCACCAGTACGTCGCACCCCTCGGCCGCCGCGCCGACCGCGCCGAACTGGGCAGCGATCAACTCGGCCGCGTACCCGGGCAGGGACGACGGCTGCGGCGCCGCAGCCGTCAGCTTCCGCGCCGACGGACCGACGGGCACCATCGGCACGCCCACCCCCGCCAGCCGTCCCTCGAACTCCTCATCCGGCGGCGCACACACCCGCACCTCCGCCCCGAGCACCCGCAACCGCACCGCGAGCCCCACCAACGGTTCGACGTCCCCACGCGACCCATACGTCGACAACAGCACCCGCACTTCGCCCCACCCATTTCCACAACTTCCGGCTTCGGCGGGCGATTCTGCGCCACAACGGGGGCCTTGCCGCAAGCCCCCCAGTGCGCTATACCTTGAGAGTGGCAAGGAGCGGACAAGCTCCTTGCTTTTGTTTTTGCGGGGGCCTTTGGTCTTCCCTCGGCCTTTCATCGTGGCCCCTGAGCGGAAAGACCCTGCGAGAAACGGCTGCCCCCCAGTTACGCGGGCGGCTGTAGACGGACCACTGAATCCATCTGCCGCGAACCCGCACCACCAGCCCGACGGCTATCAGACGCCCCGCCTGCTGACACCTCACCGGGAGGCCACCGAGCGGCTCCGGCCGGTCTCGGTGGGGTGGGGCTGCCGGACAAACCCGTGATGCCGTTACGGGTCTGGCTTAACCCTCATCACGACAGGCGCCGAACGCGGGCCTCCCTCCAACCTGGTGTGGACGGCAACTGGGAGGAAGAAGCAACACATTCGTCGCACCAATTCCGGGATTGCCCGAACGGTCCTTCATTCCCTGGCCCTCGCCCCCGACCCGAGCCCGGGGACAGAGTGTTCTGGAAGACGCCTGAGATCCTCGGCGTGGGCGGAAGGCCGTGCGTACGCCTGGCGTGACGTCGAGATCACAGAGGCGGATCACGCCTAAGGTGCGACCGACTGTGTTCCCCCTTCCAGGCCGGGAAATCCTCGCCCTTGTGCCGACGGTGTGGCATGACCAGTCGGGTTCCTTGGCAGCCGCCGTCGGCGATGGTCATCGCATTGCCGATGGCGGCCTTGGCGCCGGACTCCTCCCAGCCGTGGGAGTCGTGGCAGTTGCCCGGCAGGGGCCGGGCGGGCTCAGCACAGTGAAGGTGCCCATGCAGGACGGCTCCGGCGCCGTGATCACTGCAGTCACATCAAGATCGTGCCACCTGGAGTCGGCGAAGCGGCCCTTGAGTCAAGTACGGAGCCCGAGGCGCTCGTCGAGCTGGCGGCGCAGACGAGCAGAGGCCCCACGGAGAGCCCCGAGTTGCCGGACTTCTGCCGCCGCAAGTTCCGTCCGTCCTGCCAGCGCGAGCACCGCGGCGTAGGGCCGTTCACCCTCGGCGAGCTTTGCCGCCACGGCATCACGGACGGCCCGCAGCACTGTGCGGTCCGCGCGGGGATGCTCTGCCAGCAGCCGAAGGAGCCTGTTGTCATTCCAGGCACTGTCCTGCACCGTGCTCAACTCCAGCAGAGTGCCGGGCGCCGTGGAGGGATTGGCTGCTAGCGCATGCCAGACGAAGGGGTACGGACAACGCGCGAGTTGGTGCAGGACGGCGCTGTCGCTCTCGACACGCGCCAGTTCGAGGTAGTCGGCAGGCGTATGCACGGACATGGCCCCCAGGGGCGTCGGGGCGATCATCCTGCCATCCGGGCTTGGTCACCTGGGCGCAGGAGCCTGTGATCCCAACGGGGTCGAAGACCACTTACGGGACACCCCTCAGGTGAGGGAACATCACGACGACCCCTGCGCCCCAGAGGTCAGATGAAGCCGAGCGCGCCCAGACCGCCGATGCCGCCCAGCACCATGAACAGCGGCATCAGCACCTTCAGCTCCACCCAGCTGCCGGCCTTGAAGCGCATGCCCTTGGGCGGGCCGACGGGGTACCAGCGCTTACGGCCTATCGGGATCGGCCACAGGATGGGGCAGCCCGAGACGGTGAGGGCGTCGCCGATGTCATGGACCAGCGCGCCGAGGACGACCGGCAGCCCCAGCCAGAGGTACTGCTGCCCCGGCTCAGCGAACAGCCAGCTCGCGCCATTGCCCGGCTGGTCGAGAACACCGGCCAGAATCCACGCCGAGGACGCGCCCAGCAGCCACACCAGTACGTCGCTGGAGACCCGTGCCGCCCGCCACAGCAACCCCTCGATGGCGAGCACCATATGAACGAAGAGGATGCCGAGCACCGCCCAGCGGCCGCCCTGCATCGCCAGCAGCGACATTCCGCCGCCGACCAGTACAGCCCACACCCAGGTGTGGGTGAGCGTGCGGTGACCTCCGTTGCGGTTCGTGTCACCGCGCATCTTGGTCGCCTTGTAGACCGCGTGCGAGAGGGCGTCGACCACCTCGCACACCATCCGCGAGAGCGGGCCGAACGCCCGTGAGATGGTGGCGGACTTGTGGTCGAGATCCGGGGCGAGCGCCGCACCGGCACAGATCAGAGCCCCACAGACAAGCACCGGCCAGGGCATCGGATATCCCATGGCATCCGCCGCCGCGCCCACCCCCAACCAGGCCGCAGCCCCGGACAGCGAGTGCGCCGGTCCCATCATGGTTCTTCCCACCCCTTGTTCTCTTGCACGTGTCCACCCGCGCGGCGTCTGCCTCGTGCGCTGCTGAGCCGCGCCACTGACGCCCGGTCGGCGACTCAGCGTAGCGTCAGATGATCTCCCCACGAGGAGGGGGTGAGCCAACTCCTCCCCGCCCGCCCGGGACGGCCCCTCAGCCTGCGCCAGCTGGAGGGGCAAATCCACTGCCGGCGGGGCTCTGTCTGCCGCCTCGCACTTCTGACGTCACTTCAGTTTCTGACTGTCGGCGATAGCTACAGCGTGTTGTGGGGGTGAGGGACTCGCCCCGGGGGGCGGGGCAGTTGGGAGCGAGAGGGGCCAGGGCAGGAGGTGTATACGGCAATCAGAGGCAGCGGAGGGGAGCCAGGCGGCCCCATGAGCCGGGGGCGAACAGGGCTGGTCACGAGGGGGGAGGTGCGGGCCGGGGCAACGGGGTGGGGAGCGCGGGCGAAGCGGGCGTACAGGTCGCGAGTACGGGCCGGAGCGAAGCCGTGGGGATGTTGACGTGGCTGGATCTGCGGATTGGGGGGCGGCACGGGGCGAGGGTGGGGCCGGAGGGGCGAGGCGCACCAGATCCGCTGCGGGCTCGTCGGCAGCTGGGGCGAGCGAGGCGATTCGGAGCTCCCCGGGGGGGGCTCCCCCCCCCCACCCCCCCGCCCCCACTCCCTCCCCATTTCAGGCGCCACCCCGCTCACACATCCCTGCCCACCCCGGCACCCTCCCCGCACACCCCCAGGCGCCGGTCACGGCTCGGCACCCACCTCCCGCCCGCCCGCTCGCCCCCGGCAATCACCACCGGCGCCTTCCACCGACGGCCTCCGCCAGTGCCCCATCACCGACGACCTCCACCGGTGATCTCCGCCACCCTCCGAGCACGCCTCCACGCGAGGCGAAGCCCACCCGCGACAACAGCGCGTCCACGATCGTGTACGGGTTGTAAAGACCTTGCGTGGAAGCCTCCCCCAATAGCACGGCTGCTGCGAGGTGCAAGGGGCTGCCGCTGCATCGCCTTCACCGACGACGCCGCCCACTCGCCCTGGCGGGGAGCGATCGGGCTGCACCACAGGCCAGGGAACATATGCCCAGGTCAGAGTGGATTTCTGGGCAGGACGCGAGGCTTCCGTGAGCGACTTCGTATGGAGGACGGGGCCGCAGGGCGGGTGGTTTGCGGGGCTGGGGGGCTTCGGGGGATCTCTCTCTGGGTCGCCGGTTCCCTGATCCGGGCCGAAGACAGGCAGTATGGGGGGCGTGACCCTCATCGATCATCTGCCGAACGACGCCGACCCCGATGCCCTCTTCGAAGCCTTTTCGGGCTGGGCCGAGCAGCAGGGCATCTCGCTCTACCCTGCCCAGGAGGAGGCGCTGATCGAGGTGGTCTCCGGAGCGAACGTCATCCTGTCGACTCCCACCGGCTCCGGAAAGAGCCTGGTGGCGGCCGGCGCGCACTTCACCGCTCTCGCCAATGACCAGGTCACCTTCTACACCGCGCCCATCAAGGCGCTGGTCTCGGAGAAGTTCTTCGACCTGTGCAAGCTGTTCGGCACCGAGAACGTCGGCATGCTCACCGGTGACGCCTCGGTCAACGCCGACGCCCCGGTCATCTGCTGCACCGCCGAGGTGCTCGCGTCGATAGCGCTGCGGGATGGCAAGGACGCCGACATCGGCCAGGTCGTGATGGACGAGTTCCACTTCTATGCGGAGCCGGACCGCGGCTGGGCCTGGCAGATTCCGCTGCTCGAGCTGCCGCAGGCGCAGTTCATTCTGATGTCGGCGACGCTCGGCGACATGTCGCGCTTCGAGGGGGATCTGACCCGGCGCACGGGGAAGCCGACGTCGGTCGTGCGCTCCGCCACGCGGCCGGTGCCGTTGTCGTACGAGTACCGCACGACGGCGATGACGGAGACGCTCACGGAGTTGCTGGAGACCCGCCAGTCCCCGGTCTACATCGTGCACTTCACCCAGGCCGCCGCTGTGGAGCGGGCGCAGGCCCTGATGAGCATCAATATGTGTACGCGTGCCGAGAAGGACGAGATCGCTCAGCTCATCGGGAACTTCCGGTTCACCACGAAGTTCGGCAAGAACCTGTCGCGGTATGTCCGCCATGGCATCGGCGTGCACCACGCCGGCATGCTGCCGAAGTACCGCAGGCTCGTCGAGAAGCTGGCGCAGGCGGGTCTGCTGAAGGTCATCTGCGGTACGGACACTCTGGGGGTCGGTGTCAACGTCCCCATCCGTACGGTGTTGTTCACGGCGCTGACCAAGTACGACGGTTCGCGGGTGCGGACGCTGCGGGCGCGGGAGTTCCATCAGATCGCGGGCCGCGCCGGGCGGGCGGGCTTCGACACCGCGGGCTTTGTGGTCGCGCAGGCTCCCGAGCATGTCGTGGAGAACGAGAAGGCGCTGGCGAAGGCGGGCGATGACCCCAAGAAGCGCCGGAAGGTGGTGCGCAAGAAGGCGCCGGAGGGCTTCGTCAACTGGGGTGAGAACACCTTCGAGAAGTTGATCGCTTCCGATCCCGAGCCGCTGAACTCCCGTTTCCGGGTGACGCACGCGATGCTGCTGTCCGTGATCGCACGGCCGGGCAATGCCTTCGACGCGATGCGCAAGCTCCTCGAGGACAACCATGAGCCGCGCAAGAACCAGATCAGGCACATCCGGCGGGCCATCGCGATCTACCGCTCGCTGCTGGACGGCGGGATCGTGGAGCGGCTCGCGGAGCCGGACGCGGAGGGCCGGATCGTCCGGCTGACCGTGGACCTGCAGCAGGACTTCGCGCTCAACCAGCCGCTGTCGACGTTCGCCCTGGCCGCGTTCGACCTGCTGGACCCCGAGTCGCCGTCCTACGCGCTGGACATGGTCTCGGTGGTGGAGTCCACGCTGGACGACCCGCGGCAGATCCTCGCCGCGCAGCAGAACAAGGCCCGGGGCGAGGCGGTCGCCCAGATGAAGGCCGACGGCGTCGAGTACGAAGACCGCATGGAACGGCTCATGGACGTCGAGTACCCCAAGCCGCTGGAGGAGCTGCTCTTCCACGCCTACGGGCTCTACCGCAAGAGTCACCCGTGGGTCGGCGACCATCCGCTGTCGCCGAAGTCGGTCATCCGCGACATGTACGAACGCGCCATGACCTTCACGGAGTTCACGTCCTTCTACGAGCTGGCGCGCACCGAGGGGATCGTGCTGCGCTACCTGGCGAGTGCGTTCAAGGCGCTGGACCACACCGTGCCGGACGATCTGAAGTCCGAGGACTTCCAGGACATCATCGCCTGGCTGGGCGAGATGGTGCGGCAGGTCGACTCCAGCCTGCTGGACGAGTGGGAGCAGCTCGCCAATCCGGAGGAGGAGACGGCGGAGCAGGCCGCGGAGCGGGCGGATCAGGTCCGGCCGGTCACGTCCAACGCGCGGGCGTTCCGTGTGCTGGTGCGCAATGCGATGTTCCGGCGGGTGGAGCTGGCGGCGCTGGACAAGGTCGAGGAGCTCGGCGAGATGGATGCCGAGTCCGGCTGGGACGCGGACGCCTGGGGCGAGGCGATGGACGCCTACTGGGACGAGTACGACGAGCTGGGCACCGGCCCGGATGCGCGCGGCCCGAAGCTGCTGCAGATTCAGGAGGATGACGCGCACGGGCTGTGGAAGGTGCGGCAGACCTTCGCCGACCCGAACGGTGATCACGACTGGGGCATCTCCGCCGAGGTGGATCTGGCCGCCTCCGACGAGGAGGGGCGCGCGGTCGTGCGGGTCACGGACGTGGGTCAGTGGTGAGACGGCGGCTTCGGCCGAAGTTGCCGAGGGATCTGACGGAGGGCCACCGGTCATGACCAATCCTGCCGAGAGGCTGGTCGATCTGCTGGATCTGGAGCAGATCGAGGTGAACATCTTCCGGGGCCGCAGTCCCCAGGAATCGCTGCAGCGGGTCTTCGGCGGGCAGGTCGCGGGCCAGGCGCTGGTGGCGGCCGGGCGGACCACGGAAGGGGACCGCCCGGTCCACTCGCTCCATGCGTACTTTCTGCGGCCCGGCCGGCCGGGGGTGCCGATCGTGTACCAGGTCGAGCGGGTCCGCGACGGGCGGTCCTTCACCACGCGCCGGGTGGTCGCGGTCCAGCAGGGACGCACGATCTTCAATCTGACCGCCTCCTTTCACAAGCCGGAGCCCGGCTTCGATCATCAGTTGCCGATGCGCCGGGCGGTGCCCGACCCGGAGGAGCTGCCGACGGTCGCGGACGAGGTCCGCGAACGCCTGCGCGGTCTGCCCGAGGGTCTGGAGCGGATGGCGCGCCGGATGCCGTTCGAGATCCGGTATGTCGACCGGCTGCGGTGGACGCCGGACGAGATCGAGGGTGCGGAGCCGCGCAGTGCGGTGTGGATGCGCGCGGTCGGGCCGCTGGGCGACGATCCGCTCGTGCACACCTGCGCGCTGACGTACGCCAGCGATATGACGCTGCTGGACGCTGTCCGCATCCCCATCGAACCGCTGTGGGGTCCGCGCGGGTTCGACATGGCCTCGCTCGACCATGCGATGTGGTTTCACCGCCCGTTCCGCGCGGACGAGTGGTTCCTCTACGACCAGGAGTCGCCGATCGCCACCGGCGGCCGTGGGCTGGCCCGCGGGCGGATCTACGACCGGGAGGGCAGGCTGCTGGTCTCGGTCGTCCAGGAGGGGCTGTTCAGGAAGCTCGGCGACTGACCCGGGCAGGCGGCGGAGGCCGCGGGGGCGGCTGTCCGCAGGCGTCGCGGTTCTTCCCTGCGGGCCGTTTCGAGTTCGCGGGAGAGGTTGACCCGGTACCACATCACCTCGTCGAACTCGTCCGCCGTCAGCACTCGTTCGTAGGACTCCCGGGCGGCCGGTGTCACCGTGATCACGGATGCCAGGGCGGGCCTGAGGCTGCGCAGCAGGGACCGTTCCCGCGGGTCCTCGGCCACCGAGGCCAGTTCCTCCGGGGGCAGCACGGCGGCGATGACCGCTGCCGTTTCCCAGGGGTCGTCGGTCTGTCCCATGAGCTGGGCGACCCGTCGGCCGCGCCACTGGCGGGCGCGCCAGTCCTGTCCGCTGTCGAGCATCACCCGCATCGCCGCGGGGGTGTTGCCCCGCATCAGATCGGGTTCGCGGTCGGCGAAGTCGCTGACCTCAGCCGCGAGGTAGAGCCAGACCACCGCGCCGAAGCGGTTCACATAGAACCTGACGGGGCCGAAGCAGCCGGCCCGGGTCAGGCGCAGGACGCGTCCGGGACCGATGCCCATCAGCTCGGCCGCCTCGTTGGTGCTGACCGTGCGGACCCGTTCGCGGAGTGCGTCGGGGAAGCCCGGTTCGGCCTGCAGTCGGGCGATCTCCTCCGCCGGGACGCGGCGTCGGCCGAGTGCTCCGGCGGCTCCCGGCCGGCCGTCGGTCCCCGACGGGACCGTCCGCACCTTTCCGAGCTGGGTGGCGAGTTCGAACTCGCCGTTCCTCAGCTCCAGTTCGCGGGCGGCTCGCCCCATCGTGAGCGTCTGCTGCCCGTCGCACATCACTGTCATGTCATTTCCCCCGCACCTCGGTCGATCACTGACAGTGACGACTGTGCCGCAGGCGATGACAGCGGGTCAATCCCCGGCTCAGACCTGTGGATAACTCTCCGGCTGGCGGACCGCGACGCCCAGATGCTCACCGACACGGTTGACCAGCAGCGTCATTTCGTAGGCGACCTGGCCCAGGTCCGCGTCGGCGCCGGCCAGCACGCACAGGCAGCTGCCGTCCCCCGCCGCAGTCACGAACAACACTCCGTCGTCGAACTCGACCATGGTCTGGCGCACCCGCCCGATGCCGAAGTGCAGCGCCGACCCCTTCGCGAGGCTGTGCAGTCCCGAGGCGACCGCCGCGAGATGTTCGGCGTCGTCCCGCTGGAGCTTCTCGCTCGCCCCGGTCACCAGGCCGTCGTTGGACAGCACCAGTGCGTGCCGTACCTTCTCCACCCGCTTGGTCAGGTCGTCCAGCAGCCAGTCGAGTCCGCTGCTCAATGCCATTGCCGCTTCCTCCCCGTGTCGTGGCCCGCGCTCCCGGCCGGACCGCAGCCGTGGTCCGTTCGAAGGCTGCCGTGCCAGCCTGTCCCACCTGTGCCGTCTCGGCAAGCGGCCCCCCGGTCCGGCGTGCCACACGGAGCCGGTTCGTGCCGCATGACCGAAGATGTCGGCATGGCACACAAGATGACGAAGGACGAGTGGCAGAGGTTCCTTTCGGAAGGCACCCGTACCGGCAAGCTGGCGACCGTACGGGACGGTGGCGGGCCGCACATCGCACCGGTGTGGTTCCTCCTGGACGGTGAGGAGCTGGTGTTCAACACCGGGGAGGAGACCGTCAAGGGACGTAACCTCGCCCGCGACGGCAGGGTCGCGCTGTGCGTCGACGACGACCGGCCGCCGTTCTCGTTCGTCGTGATCCAGGGGTCGGCGGAGATCAGCAGCGATCTGGCGGAGGTCCGTCACTGGGCGACCCGGATCGCGGCCCGCTACATGGGCGAGGAGCGGGCGGAGGAGTACGGCGCCCGCAACGGTGTTCCGGGCGAGCTGGTGGTGCGGGTCAGGATCGACAAGGTCGTGGCCCTGGCGGACGTGGCGGGCTGAGGGCGCACGTGGCGTGGGCCGCCCGGGGCCGCGCCACGTGCCACCGGTCATCCCACCGAGTCCAGCACCCGATCGGAGTGCCGCCGCCCCGCGTGCTCGACGAGCCGGACCAGTACTTCCTTGCCGGAATCCCGGTCCCTCGCGTCACAGAGCACGACAGGGGTGCCGCGATCCAGGTCCAGGGCGCGGGCCACCTCGGCGGCGCCGTAGGAACGGGACTCCGCGAAGCAGTTGACGGCCACCAGGAACGGGATCGCGCGGCGCTCGAAGTAGTCGACCGCCGGAAAGCAGTCCTCCAGACGCCGGGTGTCGGCCAGGACGACGGCGCCCAGCGCGCCCTCCGACAGGTCGTCCCACAGGAACCAGAAGCGGTCCTGCCCCGGGGTGCCGAAGAGGTAGAGGGAGAGGCCCTGCCGGATGGTGATGCGGCCGAAGTCCATCGCCACGGTGGTGGTGCCCTTGCGGTCCACTCCCCCGGTGTCGTCGACCGTCTCGCCCGCCTCGCTGAGCCGCTCCTCCGTGCGCAGCGGGTGGATCTCGCTGACCGAGCCCACCAGGGTCGTCTTGCCCACGCCGAAGCCGCCCGCGACTAAGATCTTCAGGGTCAACTCGGCGTCGCGGCCCGGGGCTGCGCCCTCCGGGGCCCCTTGTGCGGCGTTCATCGGCCGTCTCCTCCAGGATGCAGGGTCCTGCGCGTCACGGGGTATGCGGATGCATGGCTCGACGGTAGGAGCCTTCGGCGGCCGAAGGCCGCCCGAAATCCATGGCGAGGAACGTACCGCCCGTTGGCGGGGATTTCCCCGGATTGGCCAAAGCGGTCACGTCTTCCGATCAAGAAGCCCATCACGCTGTGGATTCGTGATAGTTGGACCGTGCCGAGGCATCCGCCGCCGGGCGTCCGTTCCGTCCTCGGCGGCGTGCGCCCGGTGGGCGGCCCGGGCGGTGCGGGAGCATGAGACGCCGTCCCCGCCGACCGCCCACTCCGGAGGAGCCCGATGAGCGATCACCACGCCGACCGTCCGCAGGAGGTCCGTGCGTTCTTCGCGGAACGCGCCGCGACCTGGGACACGAAGTTTCCCGACGACGGCCCCGCCTATGTGGCAGGCGTCGCCGAACTAAGCCTCCAGGAGGGCGACCGGGTCCTGGACGCCGGCTGCGGTACGGGGCGTGCGCTGCCCGCGCTGCGGGCGGCCGTGGGAGCGCGCGGGACGGTGCTGGGCGCCGATCTCACGCCCGAGATGCTGCGGGAAGCCGTGCAGGCCGGGCGCGACCGTGACGCGGCGCTGCTGCTCGCGGACGTGACGCGGCTGCCGCTGCCGGACGCCGCGCTGGACGCGGTCTTCGCCGCGGGGCTCCTCTCCCATCTGCCGGACTCGGCGGGCGGCCTCACCGAACTCGCCAGGGTCGTGCGCCCCGGTGGCCGGCTGGCCCTCTTCCACCCCATCGGGCGGGCGGCCCTCGCCGCACGCAAGGGCCGCCCCCTCACCCCCGGCGACCTGCGGGCGGAACCGAATCTGCGGCCCCTCCTGGCCGGCTCCGGCTGGGACCTCATCCGGTACGAGGACGAGGACGCCCGCTACTTGGCGCTGGCCGTCCGCCGGGGGTGACGCCGCGCGGACGGCACCGCTTTCGCCTTCTCAGGACGCCGCCGGGCCCTCGCCGTGCGGCACCGGGCAGCCGCCGGTGCGGCGGGAGGCGGGGAAGGTACCGAGCTCGGCCACCCGGAAGCCGTTCGGATAGCCCTTGATCTCGGGGTTCTGGCGGGCGTAGTGCGGGGTGCGGCGGGGCGGCAGCAGCCGTACGGCCCTGGCGCGCAGCTTCAGTGCGGTGCGTACCGTCTTCTGGACCGCCGGTTTGGGCCGCTCGTACCGGAAGGCGTCCAGCAGCGAGTCGTCCAGGAGGGCCATGCTGGCACCGCGCACCACCGGGGCGAGGGGGCCGTACCAGCCCGCCATCAGGTCCAGGGTCGCGTCCGAGACCTTCCGGGCGCCCTCGTCCCAGCCGAAGTGGGCCTCCTCGTAGGCGTCGAGGCACTGCTCGAAGTCCTCGTAGGTACGCGGGAGTCCGGTGATGCCCATGTGGCGGCCGAGGGCCCGGTAGTAGGCGGCGAGGGCATGCTGCTCGTGGGCGGTCAGCCGCCGCCAGCCGTACTCGTCGAGCCAGCGTTTGGGCATCACCACGAAGGTGCACAGGACATAGCGCATGTCCTCGTTGCTGATGTCGTAGCTGCGGTGCATCTGGTTGATCCGCCGGATCGCCGTCCGGCCGTCCTCGCTGTCGAAGCCGTGCTCGACGACGGCGTCCAGGAGGAGGGCGGTGTCGTCGTAGCGCTTCTGCGTACGGTCCGTCAGCTCCGCCGTCTCGGCCAGCAGCCGGCCGATGCTCGGCACGGCATAGGTGCGGTAGAGCGCCAGCTCCAGCGCCCGGGTGAAGTCCCAGGGGAACTCATGGGTGGCGACGATGCGGTAGATCCGCAGGAAGTCGCGCTCCGGGTCGAGCCGCCGGATCTCCCGCAACCAGTCGTAGCGCCGCACCTGACAACCGTCCCTTCGTCCACCGAAACGCCAATTTTACGGGCGTGGGCGGCACTTGGGCGGTGCTGCGGGCGTCAGATCGCGCCGTGCGGTGGCCGGAATCAGTCGCGTCGGGAGGTCTGCCGCGCCTGCTTCGGCACCGCGGCCGGCTGCCCGCCGCTGCGCGTGCCGCGCCCCTGCGTACGCGCGTCGGCGCCGTAGCGGTCGGTGACCGTGGCATCCACCACGGCCAGCGCCGCCTTGACCGGCATGCCGGTGCGGCCGGCGAGCGCCAGTCGTTCCCGGACCTCGCGCGGGCTGCGCGGGCGGTAACCCGGCCCCGTACCGCAGCACCCTCCGTGGAACGTCAGCCCCGTGCGCAACACGGCCTCCAACGCCCGCCAGCCGGCCACATCGCGCCGCTTGGGCACCGCCAGGTCAGCGCCCGCGTCGATCAGCTCACCACGGCACTGCGGGCAATGACCAGGCCCCCGCGAGCCCGGCGTCTTCTTCCACGCGGCCCGGCAGGGCAGGCACACGACGTGCATCCTGCGGCTGTGAAAACACATCCGCGCAGCGTACGGCTGGTGACAAGCCCGTACCAAGCCAATTAGGGTGCGCCGACGTACTCCGCGATGGAACGAATGGGGAGGCCCGCGTGCCCACGACCGAGAGCGCCGACAACGACGAGTTGTTCGTGCTGACGGCGGTGCTGCTGACGCCCGCGCAGTTCCCGAGCGTGCTCGGCGACGACTACCCCGAGGTGTGCGCGGGACTGGGCCTCGAACCGTACGCGGAGGGCTACGGGCTGGTCCTCGGGCAGGACGGCGACGGTGCGCGGTGGACCGTGGTGACGGAGGACGTCTCGCTGGTCGCCTGCGCGATCGCGGCCTGGGACTGCGGCATGGAGTACGACCTCTCGCCCGGCGAGCACAGCATCGTCGGGGCGCTTCCCGGCTGGCCGCTCGCGCTCGCCGTGGCGGCACCCGGTGTGCCGCAGCCGCACGACCCCGAACCCGAGGAAGGCGACCCGGCGCCGCTGACGCCTCCGGACGCCGAGGAGTGGGGGCCGGCGCAGCGGCGGCTCGGCGCGGACGAGATCGCCATGCAGTGGGCGGCCTGGCGGGAGCAGGTGGAGAGCGACATCAGCTTCGCCGAGCCGGGCGATACCGCGCACAAGGGTGTGCGGCGGGTGCTTGCGGAGGCGCGCGGCTATGTGAACGATCCGCCGCCGCCCGGGCGGGTGCGGTCGTCGTTCGCGGCGGGCGAGGCGCGGACGCTGCGCGTTGACGGGCCCGGCTGGAGCATGGTTGCCCGTACCGATGACATCGCGTTCGTGCTGCTGGACGACGAACCGGGGGAGGTGCATCCGGTGGGGCGGGGGCCTGAGCTTCCCGGTCTGCTGTCGTCTCTCGACGAGTTGGCGGCTCGGCCGGTCTGAGTGGCGGGGCGTGGCCGGTGGGGTGTGCCGGGTGGCGCTTGTGTGTCCCCCTTGGCGCGGTTGGGGCTGGGCGCGCAGTTCCCCGCGCCCCTTTGGGGCGCGATCTGGCGCCCGTGTCGGGGTTGGGTGCGGGCCCGGCGGGGGCTTGCGCCGGGCGGGGCTTGTGGTTGCCGCGGGGGCCGGAGGGGACGCACCGGGACCCGTCCTCGGCGCGGGCGACGCGGCTCCGAGCAATTGAGTACCCCGGCGTTCGCTCCGGTCCTGCGGGCGGGCCCCGGTACATCCCCTCCGACCGTCCCCCGTTGCCGACCGCGGACCGGTGACACCGCGCGTCACGACCACGACTCGGCCGCGCCCAAGCTGCGGGGGGGGCCGAACCAGCTGCCTGCCAAGGGAATGCCGTACGGGTCTGCCATAACGGTGATCCGTACGGCGCCGACAGCCGCGTACGGACGGCGGTCGGAGGGGATGCCCGGTGAGCCGCCCGCAGGACCCGGAGCGAACAACGGGGCGAAGAACCTCTGGGACCCGCGTCGCCCGCGCCGAGGACGGGTTACCGGGCGTCCCCTCCGACCCACCACCCACCACGCGTAGGCGAACCGGCCCCAGCCACCGACAAACCCGCCCCTCAGCGGCCGATTCAGCGGCCGATCTGTTTGCGGCTGACGCGGCGCAGGCGGCGTCGTTGGGAGGAGTCGAGGGTCAGATAGGCGACGGCCGGGACTCCGACCATGACCAGGAGGGCCGCCCAGAAGGGCAGCAGCCACAGCAGGATCACTCCCACCGCGACGCCGCCGACCGCGACCTTCGCCTGTGTGGACATCCTTCACGCCCCTTCCGCGGCGCATGCCGCGCTCTGTGTACTCCATTGAACGCCGTTTTCGCGCCGCAGGTTCCTTCGGGCGGTGCGAACGTCCTGTACTCTCGGGCGCTCCAGGCGCCAGTAGTCAAACTTGAGGAGTTCGGGACCCCGTGACATCCCTCCCCGCGGTCACCTCCGCGCAGCTCTCCGCGCTCGCGCACTGTGCGGCCGTCTTTCTGCCGTCGGACCCGCCACGAGCCGGGCGGATCGCCTTCTGGCGGCCGGATGGCGGTCCCGTGGGGGACGCGTCGCTGGGCGTGGTGCTGCCGGATGACGACGGCGGGGTCTCGTGGTGTGAGGTTCCGGCCCTGGTGCTCCCGGTGGCCGACGCGGTGCCGGTGCTCACCCGGGCGCGGGCCGGGCGGGGCGCGCATCCGGCTGCCGCCTTCTGGGGGGCCGCGTCCGTACTGGCGCTGCAGCTCGCGGCTCGTGGGCGGATTCTGCCGGGGGTCAGTCCGGCCGGATACGACGCCTGGCGGCTGGGGCCGCTGGACCCGGCGGACCTGGCGCGGCTGCGTGATCTCGCCGCCGCGATGCCGCCGTACGCGCACGCCGTGCCGCTCCCGGACACCGACCCGTGGGAGCTGCCCGATCCCGAACGGCACGTCCGGGCCTTCCTCGACGCGGTGGCGGACGGGCTGCCGCGCTCCCCCGGTGCCGCGCTGGCCACCGGGGCGCCGGCCTTCGCGGTGACCGCTCCGCAGCACATCCCCGAACAGCGCGCCTGGGCCATGGAGGTGGCCGCGGGGCATGACGCGGGCGTGCGGATCTCGCTGCGGGTGGAGGTGCGCGGCGCGGAGGCGGAGGAGCTGAGTGGCTGGGACGGGCCGAGGGGCCCCGGTGGGCGGGGTGCGGAGGAGCCCGGAGGGGCCGGGGAGGCCGAGGAGGCTCCCTTCACGTTCCGGGCCGTTCTGCAGGTGCACAGCCTGACCGATCCGACGCTGGTCGGGGACGCCGCGGAGGTGTGGGCGGGGGCCTCGGCGGCGGGGCAGGCGTTCGGGGCGCGGGCGCGGCTGGACACGCTGCTGACGCTGCGCCGGGCGGCGGATGTCTGGGCGCCGCTGACCCCGTTGCTGTCCGCGGCGGTGCCCGATGCGCTGGAACTCGCCGATGAGGAGGTCGCCGAGCTGCTCGGTCCCGCCGCCGGGGCGCTGGCCGCCGCGGGGGTGCAGGTGCACTGGCCGAAGGAGCTGGCGCGCACCCTGACCGCGCGCGCCGTGGTGGGGCCGCCGGACGCGGGAGACGGAGACGGGGCGGAGGGGTGGGGCGCGGGGCTGCCGTCGCTGTTGTCGGCGGATGCGCTGCTGTCGTTCAGCTGGCGGTTCGCGGTGGGGGACCAGGCGCTCGACCGGGCGGAGCTGGACCGGCTCGCCGAGGCGGGGCGGCCGCTGGTGCGGCTGCGCGGTCAGTGGGTGCTGATCGATCCGGCGGCGGTGCGTGCGGCCCGGGACCGGCGGGAGCGCAGGGTCACGCCGCTCGACGCGCTCGGTGCCGCGCTCACCGGCAGTGCCGAGGACGGGGACGGCGGCCGGGTGGAGGTGGCCGCCTCGGGCTGGCTGGCCCGGCTGCGCGACCGGCTCGCCGACCCCGAGGGCGACGACAGCGCGACCGTGGGGCAGCCGGCGGCGCTCACCGCGACGCTGCGCGACTACCAGCTGCGCGGGCTCGGCTGGCTGCATCGGATGACCTCGCTGGGGCTGGGCGCCTGTCTCGCGGACGACATGGGGCTGGGCAAGACGGTCACGCTGATCGCCCTGCATCTGCACCGGCAGACCGTGCCCGCGTCGGCCGGCCCCACCCTGGTCGTCTGTCCCACCTCCCTCATGGGCAACTGGCAACGGGAGATCGAGAAGTTCGCGCCGGGTACACCGGTACGCCGGTTCCACGCCGGGCGGCGCAGTCTGGCGGAGCTCGCGGACGGCGAGGTCGTGCTCACCACCTACGGGACGATGCGGCTCGACACCGGGAAGCTGGCGGAGGTGGGCTGGGGGCTGGTCGTCGCCGATGAGGCGCAGCACGTCAAGAACCCCTTCTCCGCGACCGCCGGAGCGCTGCGGGCCGTGCCCGCCAGGGCCCGGGTGGCGCTGACCGGTACCCCGGTGGAGAACGGTCTGTCGGAGCTGTGGGCGATCCTGGACTGGACGACTCCGGGGCTGCTGGGGCCGCTGGGCCGGTTCCGTACGCGCTATGCGCAGGCCATCGAGGGCGGTGCGGCGGCGTCCCCGGAGGCGCGGGCGGCGGCCGAGCGGCTGGCCCGGCTGGTGCGGCCGTTCCTGCTGCGCCGCCGCAAGTCCGATCCGGGGATCGCGCCGGAGCTGCCGCCCAAGACGGAGACCGACCGTGCGGTGGCGCTGACCGCGGAACAGGCCGGGCTGTACGAGGCCGTGGCGCGCGAGGGGCTCGACGAGATCGCCGGGACGGACGGGTTCGCCCGCCGGGGGCTGGTGGTCAAGCTGCTCACGTCGCTCAAGCAGATCTGCAACCACCCCGCGCAGTACCTGAAGGAGGGTGTCCCGGCGGAGGGCGGCGGGACGACGGGAGCGGTGCGGATCGCGGGGCGTTCGGGGAAGGTCGAGCTGCTGGACGAGTTGCTGGACACCCTGCTCGCCGAGGAGGCGGGCGTGCTGGTGTTCACGCAGTACGTGCGGATGGCGCGGCTGCTGGAGGGACATCTGGCGGCGCGTGGGGTGCCCACGCAGCTGTTGCACGGCGGGACGCCGGTGGCCCGCCGCGAGGAGATGGTGCGGCGCTTCCAGGACGGCGAAGTGCCGGTGTTCCTGCTGTCGTTGAAGGCGGCGGGTACCGGGCTGAACCTCACCAGGGCCTCGCATGTCGTGCACTTCGACCGCTGGTGGAATCCGGCCGTCGAGGCGCAGGCCACCGACCGCGCCTACCGCATCGGGCAGACCCAGCCGGTGCAGGTCCACCGGATCATCACGGAGGGCACGATCGAGGACCGGATCGCCGACATGCTCGCCCGTAAGCAGCGGTTGGCCGATGCGGTGCTGGGGTCCGGCGAGGCCGCGCTGACCGAACTCACCGACGCCGAGCTGGCGGAGCTGGTCGCACTGCGGGGGAACGAGCGATGAACACGGGAGACGAGGGGCGGATGGATCGGGACGAGGGGGCTGTCGTGGCCGCTGAGCGGACGTTCGAGGCGCTGCCGGCGGCCCGTGGGCGGGCCTTCGCCCGGAGCTGGTGGGGGCAGGCGTGGCTGAAGGCGCTGGAGGACACCGCGCTGGACGGCGCGCAGCTGAAGCTGGGCCGTCGGCACGCGCGGGCCGGTGCGGTCGGCGCGGTGACGGTGCGTCCGGGCCGGATCACCGCGGTGGTCCAGGACGGTGACCGCACACGGCACCGGTCCGATGTGCTGCTGCAGGAGTTGAGCGCGGCGGAGTGGGACCGCTTCCTGGACATGGTCGCCGACCGGGCCGGGCACATCGCGGCGCTGCTGGACCGTGACATGCCCCCGGCCCTGGTCGAGGACGCCGCGGCGGCCGGGATCGAACTCCTGCCGGGCATCGGTGACCTGGAGCCGGAGTGCAGCTGCGGGGCGTGGGACCACTGCGCCCATTCGGCCGCCCTGTGCTACCAGTTGGCGCGGCTGCTGGACCAGGACCCGTTCGTCCTGCTGCTGGTGCGCGGCCGCGCCGAGCGGGAGCTGCTGGAGGAGCTGCCGGCACGCAGTGCGTCGCGGGCGGAGGGACCGGCCGCCGGGGAGGCGGGGGTGCCGGCGGCCGAGGCGTATGCGGCGCGCGACATTCTGCCGCCGCTGCCCGCACCGCCCCCGCCGGTCGACGCGCCGGGCGCCCCGCCGGTGCTCGGCGGCGGCACCCCGCCCGCGCCCGGGGTGGAGGTGGCCGCGCTGGAGTTCCTCATCGGGGACGCGGCGGCGCGGGCCCGGCGGATGCTGGCGGACGCGTCGGCCGAGGGGCATCCGGACGGTCCGCCGCCGCCCACCCTGACGCCTGCCCAGGATGCGGTGCGGATGGCGGCGGCCGGTGCCGGGGCGGCCATATCCGCGCGGCTGGCGGCCGGTTCGGGGCGTGACCCGCGGAGCATGGCGTCGGCGGTACGGGCCTGGGCGCTGGGCGGTGCGGCGGGGCTCGCGGCCCTGGAGGAGGAGTGGACGCCGGAGCCCGAGGTGCTGGCGCGGGCCACCGCCCGGCTGACGGCCGCGTGGGAGGACGACGGGGCCCGGCCGCGGCTGCGGGCCACCGGTAACCGCTGGACGGTGGTGGGCGGCGCGGCCCAGTTGCGCTACGGGCGGGACGGCCGCTGGTGGCCGTACCGCAAGGAGGGCGGGCGGTGGGAGCCCGCGGGGCCGGCCGCCGACGATCCGGCGGGCGCGCTGGCATGGTGGCCGGCGCAGGAGCGCGACGGGGGCGGGGCGGCCGGCCGCTGACGGCGGGCCGCGCGGTGCGGTGTGGGCCAATCCTGCCCATCCGGCTGCGCCGTGCCGCCGCGCGTGCTTCGCTGAGGCGATCCCCCACCGCCCGGCACGTCGCCCGCAGCAGGAGGACCAGTGACCGGCATCCCGCCGCACCCCACGTCGTCCGCGCCGCCCGCCCGGAACCCCGGCGCGACGGACAGCGCACCGCCCCTCCCGTACCACGAGGACCGCTCACCGGGCAGCGGGGCCCTGCCGCCCCGCGCCTGGTACGCGGACTCGGACGCCGACCGGATCTCGCTGCACGGCAGCTGGCGGTTCCGGCTCTCGGCGTCCGCCACCGCCGGCGACGAGGCGTTCGCCCGGCCGGACTTCGACGACTCGCTGTGGCAGGAGCTGCGGGTGCCCGGCCACTGGCCGCTCCAAGGGAGTTTCGCCGCCGAGGGCTCGTACGGGGGCGGTGAGCGGCCGCAGGCCGGCGGGGCGCCCACCTACACCAACACCGCCTACCCCTTCCCGGTCGATCCGCCGCGGGTGCCGGACGAGAACCCGACGGGCGATCACCGGCGCCTCTTCGACCTGCCCGAGGGGTGGGGGCAGGGGTCCGCCGTACTGCACTTCGGCGGGGTGGAGTCCTGTGCCCGGGTCTGGCTCAACGGGGTGGAGCTGGGCCACTTCAAGGGCAGCCGGCTGCCGCACGAGTTCGAGGTCGGGCCGCTGCTGCGGCCGCGCCGCAACGTGCTGGCGGTGCGGGTCCACCAGTGGTCGTCGGGCAGTTACCTGGAGGACCAGGACCAGTGGTGGCTCCCCGGTATCTTCCGGGACGTCCTGCTCCAGCGCCGTCCCCGGGGCGCGGTCGCCGACCACTTCGTGCACGCCGGGTTCGACCACGTCACGGGCCACGGCACCCTGCGGGTGGAGTGCACACCGGCCGGCCGGGTAGCGGTCCCCGCGCTCGGCCTGGATCTGGCGACCGGGGAGAGCGCCACGGTCCCGGTGCGTCCCTGGACGGCCGAGGAACCGCACCTCTACGACGGGGAGCTGGTCACCCCCGGCGAGCGGATTCCGCTGCGGATCGGCTTCCGTACGGTGTGTGTCGAGGACGGGCTGCTGAAGGTCAACGGCCGGCGCATCCTGCTGCGCGGCGTCAACCGCCACGAGTTCCACCCGCAATCGGGGCGCGCCCTCGACCCCGAGACGATGCGCCGCGATCTGCTGCTGATGAAGCGGCACAACATCAACGCGGTGCGCACCAGCCACTATCCGCCGCACCCCGCCTTCCTCGACCTGTGCGACGCGTTGGGCCTGTGGGTGGTCGACGAGTGCGACCTGGAGACGCACGGGTTCGCCCAGCAGGGCTGGCGGGACAATCCGGCCGATGACGCGCGCTGGGAGCCGGCGCTGCTCGACCGGGCCCGGCGGATGGTCGAGCGGGACAAGAACCACCCGAGCATCGTGCTGTGGTCACTGGGCAACGAGTGCGGTACGGGGCGCGGGCTGTCCGCGATGGCCGCCTGGATGCGTACGCGGGACCCGTCCCGTCCGCTGCACTACGAGGGCGACCGCGGCTGCGCCGACACCGATGTCTACTCCCGGATGTACGCCGACCACGCCGAGGTGGAGCGCATCGGGCGGCGCGCCGAGGAACCGCTGTCCGATCCGGAGCTGGACGCCCGGCGGCGGTCGCTGCCCTTCGTGCTGTGTGAGTACGCGCATGCCATGGGCAACGGTCCGGGCGGACTGAGCGAGTACCAGCGGCTGTTCGAGCGGTACGAGCGCTGCCAGGGCGGTTTCGTCTGGGAGTGGATCGATCACGGGCTGCGGCAGCGGACGCCCGCCGGTGAGGTGTTCCACGCCTACGGCGGGGACTTCGGCGAGGAGCTGCACGACGGGAACTTCGTCTGCGACGGCCTGGTGCTGCCCGACCGGGTGCCCTCCCCCGGTCTGCTGGAGTTCAAGAAGGTCATCGAACCGGTGCGGATCGAGGCGGCGTCGGACGACGGCGCGGGGCGCGCGGTCCGGATCACCAATCTCCACGACTTCGCCGGCCTCGGCCACCTGGAGTTCCGCTATGTCCACGAGGTGGACGGCGGGCCGCACGGTCACGGGTGGCTGGAGGTACCGCCGTTGGCGCCCGGTGAGTCGGCCGTGGTGGAGCTCTCGGAGCCGCCGTCCGACACGGGCGACGACGGAGAGGCGTTCTGGACGGTGCAGGCCGTACTGGGCGAGGACACCGCCTGGGCGCCCGCCGGGCACGAGGTCGCCTGGGGCCAGCTGCCGGCCGCGCCCCGCCCCGCCGCCGCGCCCCCGGCGGCGACCGTGGCCCCGCGCCGCGGCGAGGGCAATGTGCTCGTGCTCGGTCCGGGAACCTTCGACGCCACCACGGGAACCCTGGACTATCTGGACGGTGTGCGGATCGGCGGGCCCCGGCTGGACGTGTGGCGGGCGCCGACCGACAACGACGAGGCCGCGCCCTGGCAGCCGGAGGCCCGGCCGGCCACCGAGTGGCGGCGGCTCGGTCTGCACCGGATGCGGCACCGTGTCGATGCCGTCGAGACCGGCCCGGACTCCTTGGTGGTCCGCACCCGCGTCGCCCCGGCCGGCGGGCCGCTCGCGCTGCGCACGGTCTACCGCTGGACGGCTCACCAGGGCTTGCTGCGGCTGGAGTTGAGTGTCGATCCGGAAGGTGACTGGCCGGTTCCGCTGCCGCGGCTGGGGGTGCGGATGCGGGTGTGCGGCAGCCTGGGCCTCGCCACCTGGTTCGGCGGCGGGCCCGGCGAGGGCTATCCGGACACCCGGGCCGCCGCCCGGGTCAGCCGCTGGTCGATGCCGGTGGACGCGCTGCAGACGCCGTATGTCCGGCCGCAGGAGAACGGTGCGCGGCCCGGGGTGCGCTGGGCGGAGCTGACCCGTACGGACGGCTCGGGCCTGCGGATCGAGGGAGATCCGGACTTCTTCCTCACCGCCCGCCGGTGGTCGACCGAGGAGCTGACCGCGGCCCGCCACACCACGGATCTGCGGCCCGGCGAGGGCCTGTGGGTGCATCTCGACCATGCGCAGCACGGCATCGGCAGCCAGTCGTGCGGGCCGGGGGTGCTGCCGCGGCACCGGCTGGAGGTGGCTCCGGCGCGCTTCTCGTTCGTGTTCTCGTCGTTGCGCTGATCCACGAGCCGATCCGTGCGCCGGCGGCACCGCCCGGTCGGCGCACGGGCCGTGCGCACCGGTGCCGGCCAGGGCGTTCGCACCACCCGGGCACTACGCTCTCCGGTGAGGCGGGGAGACCCGCGCGTCCCGCAGCACCGAGAGGCCCGCACCATGGTCAGCACGTCCCCGCCGCTCGCCGACGCCCTCGCCGCGGGGCCGGTCGTCCTCGACGGCGGGCTGTCGAACCAGCTGGAGGCCGACGGGCACGACCTCGGCGACGCCCTGTGGTCGGCGCGGCTGCTGGCCGAGGAGCCGGAGGCCGTGGTGCGGGCGCATCAGGCGTACTACGAGGCCGGGGCGCAGGTCGCGATCACCTCCAGCTACCAGGCGACGTTCGAGGGCTTCGCGCGACGCGGCACCGGTGCGGAGCGGGCCGCGGAGCTGCTCGCCCGGAGCGTGGAGCTGGCCCGTGAGGCGGCCGGGCGGGCAAAGGCAGGCGGGGTCTCCGGTCCGCTGTACGTGGCCGCCTCGGCGGGTCCGTACGGCGCGATGCTGGCCGACGGCTCCGAGTACCGCGGCCGCTACGGCCTGTCGGTGGCGGAGCTGGAGCGGTTCCACCGGCCGCGGCTGGAGGTGCTGGCGGCGGCGCGGCCCGATGTGCTGGCGCTGGAGACGGTGCCGGACGCCGAGGAGGCCCGGGCGCTGCTGCGGGCGGTGCGCGGGCTGGGTGTCCCGGCCTATCTGTCGTACAGCGTCGCGGGGGACCGTACCCGGGCCGGGCAGCCGCTGGCGGAGGCGTTCGCGGTGGCGGCGGACGCCGACGAGGTGATCGCGGTGGGGGTGAACTGCTGCGCGCCGGACGACGCGGACCGCGCGGTGCGGACGGCGGCGCAGGTCACCGGGAAGCCGGTGGTGGTCTATCCCAACAGCGGGGAGAGCTGGGACGCCGCGGCGCGGGCGTGGTGCGGCAGCCCGGCGTTCAGCGCGGACCGGGTCGCCGGCTGGGCCGCGGACGGGGCGCGGCTCATCGGGGGCTGCTGCCGGGTCGGACCGGACGCCATCGCCGGGCTGGCGGCCGCGCTCGGCCGCTGACCGGCGGCCCGCGAGCGGGACCGGGCGGCGCCCGCCGGCCCGGACGCGGGCCGAAGGCGTTACACAGACGCAACCGAAGCGGCGGGGACAGAGCCCCGGGCCGGTGGCAGGATGCACCCACATCGCAGCATGCACGGCTTGGATGATCTGTATCCGCTCTGGAGGACCAGTGTCCGCTCGCTCCGCGTTGCCTGTCATAGCCGTCGCCACGGCCGTCGTCGTACTGGCGGGGTGCAGCAGCACCAAGTCCGACGGGAAGAAGGGTTCCGGCGGTCTGGAACTGGTCTCCTCGGGCACCCTGAAGACCTGCACCCACCTTCCGTACGCGCCGTTCCAGGTGAAGAAGGACGGCAAGGTCGTCGGGTTCGACGTGGACCTGGTGGACCTGGTCGCGAAGGATCTCGGCGTCAAGCAGGAGATCGTCAACACGCCCTTCGAAGGCATCGAGACCGGCCAGGACTTCACCATCCGCAAGTGCGACCTGGCCGCCGCGGGCATGACGATCACGCCGGCCCGCGACAAGGTCATGGATTTCTCCGACCCGTATTTCAACGCCACCCAGGCGCTGCTGACGAAGAAGGACAAGCCCTTCAAGAAGATCGAGGATCTCAAGGGCAAGAAGCTCGGCTATCAGAAGGCCACCACCGGCGGGATCTACGCCAAGGAGCACGGCAAGGGCGTCGAGCTGGTGGAGTTCGAGGACCTGGGGCTGCTGCTGACCGCCGTGAAGTCCGGCCAGGTCGCCGCCGGCATCAATGACAACGGGGTGCTCTTCGACTATGTGAAGCAGAACCCGGACACCAAGGTCACCGCGGAGTTCAACACCGGTGAGCATTACGGCATCGGTGTGCGCACCGGCAACGACGCGCTGCGCAAGAAGATCAACACGGCGATCAAGAAGGCGAAATCCGACGGGAGTTACGACCGGATCTACAAGAAGTGGTTCGGCACCACCCCGCAGAGCTGAGGCCGCCCGTCATGCCTGTGTCCAAAAGACAGCGCGCGCGGGCCATCCGCGGCGCGCAGTACGGCGTCCTGGTCGCCGCCGTGGTGGTCTTCGCACTGATCGCCGACTGGCACCAGCTGCGGCTGGCGTTCTTCGACGTCGAGGTCGCGAAGGCGCTCTTCCCCGAGATCATCACCACGGCGCTGGTGAACACCGTCCTCTACACCCTGCTCGGCTTCGGTTTCGGGCTGGCGCTGGGGCTGGTGCTCGCGCTGATGCGGCTCTCGTCGGTGCCGCCCTACCGCTGGATCGCGGTCACCTATATCGAGTTCTTCCGCGGTATCCCCTGTCTGCTGGTCTTCATCGCGCTCGGCTTCGGTGTGCCGCTGGCCTTCGAGGTCGCGCTCGACATGAACGTCACCGTGATGCTGTCGCTGGGCCTGGTGGGCGCGGCCTACATGGCGGAGACCATCCGGGCCGGTATCCAGGCCGTCCCCAAAGGGCAGACGGAGGCGGCGCGTTCCCTGGGCATGTCGCAGGGGCGGGCGATGGCCTCGATCGTCATTCCGCAGGCGTTCCGTATCGTGCTGCCGCCGCTGACCAACGAGCTGATCCTGCTGACCAAGGACTCCTCGCTGGTGTATCTGCTGGGTCTGTCCCTCACCCAGTTCGAACTGGCCAACTTCGGCCGGGACGCGCTCAATGAGCACAAGAGCCTGACCCCGATCCTGATCGCCGGGCTGCTCTATCTCGTGATCACCCTCCCCCTCGGACAGCTGGTCCGTCGGCTGGAGGCCCGTACGGCGAAGGCCAGGTGAGCGGCGTGACGACCGAGCAGGCGGCACCGGAGACGGTGGACACGAAGGCCATCGACGTCCAGGGCCTGCGCAAGGCCTTCGGGGAGCTGGAGGTGCTGCGCGGGATCGACTTCTCGGTGGCGCGCGGTGAGGTGGTGTGTGTCATCGGGCCCTCGGGGTCCGGGAAGTCGACCCTGCTGCGCTGTGTGAACCTGCTGGAGGAGCCGAGCGCGGGCCGGGTCGTGGTGGCCGGCACCGAGGTCACCGACCCGGACGTGGACATCGACCGGGTCCGCCGGCGGATCGGGATGGTCTTCCAGGCCTTCAACCTCTTTCCGCATCTGACCGTGCTGGAGAACCTCACGATCTCCCAGCGGCGGGTGCTGCGCCGCGACCGCACCGAGGCGGAGCGGATCGCCCGGGCCAACCTCGAACGGGTCGGGCTGAGCGACAAGGCGGCGGCCTATCCGGCGCAGTTGTCGGGCGGGCAGCAGCAGCGGGTGGCGATCGCGCGGGCGCTGTCGATGGAACCGGAGCTGATGCTGTTCGACGAGCCGACCTCGGCGCTGGACCCGGAGCTGGTCGGCGATGTGCTGGCGGTGATGCGGTCGCTGGCGCAGGAGGGGATGACGATGCTCGTCGTCACCCACGAGATGAGCTTCGCCCGGGAGGTCGCCGACCGGGTGGTGTTCATGGACGGCGGGGTGATCGTCGAGCAGGGCACCCCGGAGCAGGTGGTGGGTGCCCCGCAGCACGAGCGGACCAGGACGTTCCTGGCGCGGGTGCTCGATCCGGCGGCGGCCGAGGTCGGCGAGGTCACGGACAGCGGTGCGGCGGGCAAACGGGTGGACCGCTGAACGGGACGGAACTACGGGGCGCCGGGCCGCCCCGTAGTGGTCCGCCGGCCTTCGCGGTGGTTCAGGACAGCGGCTTGGTGAGCTTCTTGGTGCCGGTGCTGTTGCCCGTCAGGCTGCAGCTGACGGACTTGATGCCGAGCCGGTAGCCGTTGAGGTTGGGGTACTCGATATGGGTGCCCTCGGCGGTGCCTGCGGGCTGCCGGGCCGCCTTGCGCCCCAGCTCCTTGCGGCACAGCGCCGCCGCCTTGTTCTTGATGCCCGATTCGGTGGTGAGACCGGACCCCAGGCGGTGGAGGGAGACGACCTCGGCGTCGTGCGGGCCGTTGCAGGAGGCCTCGTCGTTGTTGGCGCTGTTGTCCGCCGGGCGGTCGTAGCAGTCGCCGACCTTCAGCAGATAGAAGGGGATCTTGCCGGCGGGGGGCGACGGGAGACTGCTCGCGAAGTCACTGTCGGTGGGGGCGCCGGTGGGCTCGTCCGTGGGCGTGGGCTCGTCGTAGGGCGTCGGGGACGCGCTCTCGGACGGGCTGGCGGCGGCGCTCGAACCGGACGGCTGGGCACGGTGGTTGCCGTTGTCGTCGCCGGTGTTCACCACGACCAGGGTGATGACGGCGGCCAGCACGATCACGCCGCCTCCGATGATCGCGGCGATGGTCTTGCCGTTGCCGCCACCGCCGGGCGGGCCGGGCGGCTGCTGCCATCCGCCGGGACCACCGGGGCCGCCGGGTCCGGGAGGGCCGTAGCCGCCCGCGGGCGGGCCATAGCCGCCGGGCGCCTGGTTGCCGCCCGGGGGCGGACCGTAGCCACCCGGGCCGTAGCCGCCGGCCGGCGGGCCGAAACCGCCCGGGGCGGCGTGGGGCGGCTGGTTCGGCTGGTTCGGCGGCGGCGGAAAGCTCATGGCGGAAATGATCGCTTCTTTACTTGGATTTACGGGACTCGGTGACCAACCTGGAACAATTCACGTCTGAAATGTCCGGACCCTGGGCACCGTTGGCGACAGACAACAAGCCAGCCTACGGCTCGGAGGTTTTCCTTGTTCACCGACCTTCCCCTGGAGGAGCTGCACGCGTACTGCCCGCCGCGTCCCGAGCCGGCCGGCTTCGACGCGTTCTGGCGGCGCACCCTCGTCGAGGCCCGCACCCATGACCTCGACGCGCGCTTCACCGAGGTCGATGCCGGACTCGCCCTGCTCCGTACCCATGACGTGACGTTCGCGGGCTTCGGCGGGCACCCCGTCCGCGGCTGGTTCCTGCTCCCGCGCGCGGCCACCGGGCCGCTGCCGTGCGTCGTGCAGTACCTCGGATACGGCGGCGGGCGGCTGTTGCCGCACGACTGGCTGCTGTGGCCGTCAGCGGGCTACGCCACGCTGGTCATGGACACCCGCGGCCAGAGCGGCCCCAACCGGCCCGGGGACACCCCCGATCCGGTCGGCTCCGGCAATCCGGGCGTACCCGGCAAGCTCACCCAGGGGCTGCTCGATCCCGACGGCTACTACTACCGGCGGCTGTTCACCGACGCGGTACGGGCCGTGGAGGCGGCGCGGGGACATGACGCGGTGGACACCGACCGGGTCGTGGTCGCCGGCCACAGCCAGGGCGGCGCCCTGGCCCTGGCGATGACGGGCCTGGTCCCCGGTCTGGCGGGGGCCCTGATCGACGCGCCGTTCCTGACGCACATCCGCCGCGCGATCGAGATCACCGACGCCGGCCCGTACGGCGAGCTCACCCGCTACTTCGCGGGGGCGCGCTGCCGGACCGACACCGCGCTGCACACCCTGGACCACTTCGACGGGCTGAACTTCGCGGCCCGCGCCACCGCCCCGGCGCTCTTCGGCACGGCGCTGCGCGACGACGTGGTGCCGCCGTCCACCGGCTTCGCCGCGTTCCATCACTACACGGGCGCGAAGGAACTGAAGATATGGCGGTTCAACGGCCACGAGAGCGGCGGCGGCGAGCAGCGGGCCGCCGAGATCGCGTTCCTGCGCGGACTGTTCCGCTGAGCGGCCCGGGTACGGCCCTCACACCGCCCCGAGCAGATGCTCCAGCGCCAGCTGGTCCAGATGCTCGAAGGCCATCCCGCGGGCGGCCGCCGCCTCGACGTCGAAGGTCTCGTAGGCGGTGGTGTCGGCGAGCAGACCGGCCAGGCCGTCCTCGGCGGTGGGGCGGGCCAGCTGGTCCAGGCGCGCGGCCCGCAGCGCGTCCTGGACGGCCGGGTCGGACCGGAACGCCGCCGCGCGCTCCTTGAGGATCAGGTAGTTGCGCATGCAGCCGGCCGCCGAGGTCCAGACACCGTCCAGGTCCTCGGTGCGCGGCGGCTTGAAGTCGAAGTGCCGCGGCCCGTCGTAGCCGGCCGTCTCCAGCAGGTCGACGAGCCAGAACGCGGACCGCAGATCGCCCGCGCCGAAGCGGAGGTCCTGGTCGTACTTGATCCCGCTCTGGCCGTTGAGGTCGAGGTGGAAGAGCTTGTCCGCCCACAGCGCCTGGGCGATGCCGTGCGGGAAGTTCAGCCCGGCCATCTGCTCGTGGCCGACCTCGGGGTTGACGCCGAAGAGGCCGGGGTGTTCCAGCCGCTCGATGAAGGCGAGGGCGTGGCCGACGGTCGGCAGGAGGATGTCGCCGCGCGGCTCGTTGGGCTTGGGTTCGAGGGCGAACCTCAGGTCGTAGCCCTGCTCCAGGACGTACTGGCCGAGGAGGTCGAAGGCCTCCTTCATCCGGTCCAGAGCGGCCCGTACGTCCTTGGCGGCGCCCGACTCGGCGCCCTCCCGTCCGCCCCACGCGACATAGGTGCGGGCGCCGAGTCCGGCGGCGAGGTCGATGTTGCGGAGCGTCTTGCGCAGGGCGTAGCGGCGGACGTCGCGGTCGTTTGCGGTGAAGGCGCCGTCCTTGAAGACGGGGTGGGTGAAGAGGTTGGTGGTGGCCATCGGGACGATCAGGCCGGTGGCGTCCAGCGCCCGGCGGAAGCGGCTGACGGCCGCCTCGCGCTCGATGCCGCCGGTGCCGAACGGGATCAGGTCGTCGTCGTGGAAGGTGACGCCGTACGCGCCGAGGTCGGCGAGGCGGTGCACGGTCTCGACGGGGTCCAGAGCGCGGCGGGTGGCGTCGCCGAAGGGGTCCCGGCCCTGCCAGCCGACGGTCCACAGGCCGAAGCTGAACTTGTCCCCGGGCGTGGGCTGACGGCTCATCGCGGCTCCCTCGATCATTTCGTCAGGGCACTTTACAAATTCTGCCGCGGCCAAACTAATATGCGGCAGCACGCCGGGGAACCCCCTGGAACGAGACCCTGGATGACGGGCCGCCGAGGGAGAGTGCACACGATGGGCGCACAGGCAGCGGGACCGCTGGTGGTCGGGGTGGACAGCTCCACCCAGTCCACCAAGGCGCTGGTCGTGGACGCGGTGACCGGTGCGGTCCTCGCCCGGGGCCAGGCGCCGCACGAGGTCAGCGGCGACGCCGGCGCCAAGGAGAGCGACCCGCGGCAGTGGTGGCAGGCGCTGGGCGAGGCGCTGGCGCAGTGCGGTGAGGCGGCGCGGCAGGTCTCGGCGGTGTCCGTCGGCGGGCAGCAGCACGGGCTGGTCACGCTGGACGCGGACGGCGAGCCGGTGCGTCCGGCCCTGCTGTGGAACGACGTCCGGTCGGCGCCGCAGAGCGAGCGGCTGATCGCGGAGCGGGGCGGCGCGAAGGCCTGGGCGGACCGGGTCGGGATCGTACCCCGCCCGGCGTTCACGGTGGCCAAGTGGGCCTGGCTGCGAGAGCACGAGCCGGCCGCGGCGGCCGCCACCGCCGCGGTGCGGCTGCCGCACGACTACCTCACCGAGCGGCTCACCGGCGAGGCCGTCACGGATCGCGGTGATGCGTCCGGGACCGGCTGGTGGGCGTCGTCCACCGAGGCCTATGACGCGGAGGTCCTGGCGCATGTCGGGCTGGACCCCGCGCTGCTGCCGCGGGTGGCGCTGCCCGGCGAGGCCGCCGGGACCGTGCACGCCGGTGATCTGCCGCTCCCCAAGGGCGCGTTGGTGGCCGCCGGCACGGGCGACAACATGGCCGCCGCGCTCGGTCTGGGGCTGCGTCCGGGCCGGCCGGTGCTGAGCCTGGGCACCTCGGGGACGGTCTACGCGGTCTCCGCCCACCGGCCCGCCGATCCGACCGGGACCGTGGCGGGCTTCGCCGATGCCCGCGGCGGCTGGCTGCCGTTGGCCTGCACCCTGAACTGCACGCTCGCCGTGGACCGGGTGGCGGCGCTGCTGGGCCGCGACCGGGAGGACGTGGCGGAGGGCGGCGGCGTGGTGATGCTGCCGTTCCTCGACGGTGAGCGCACCCCGAACCTGCCCGGCGCCTCCGGCCTCGTGCACGGGCTGCGGCACGACACCACGGCCGGCCAGCTGCTCCAGGCCGCCTACGACGGCGCGGTGTTCACCCTGCTGCAGGCCCTGGACCGGGTGCGGGACGCGGACGCCGCGCCCGATGCGCCGCTGCTGCTGATCGGCGGCGGGGCGCGCGGCCGGGCCTGGCGGGAGACCGTGCGCCGGCTGTCGGGCCGTCCGGTGGTGGTGCCCGAGGCCCGGGAGCTGGTGGCGCTCGGTGCGGCGGCGCAGGCGGCCGGGCTGCTGCTGGAGGAGGACCCGGCGACGGTGGCCCGTCGTTGGGGCACGGCGCGCGGTGCGGAGTACGAGGCGCGGCCACGGGACGACGCCGCCTGGGAGCGGCTGACGGCGACGCTGGCCGACGGCGCGCAGCTGCTGCGGTGACCGCGGCCGGAGGTGACACCCAGCACGGCATCCGGCGGCGCAATCTGGCCCGGGTGCTGCGGGCCGTGGCCGGGCACGGGCCGCTGTCCCGGGCCGCGGTCGCGGCCCGTATCGGGCTGACCCGGGCGGGGGTGGCCCCGCTCGTCGACGAGCTGCTGCGGGCCGGGCTGCTGGTCGAGACGGGGCGGGCGGCGACCGGCGGCCGGGGCAGGCCGGGCAGCGAGCTGGCGGTCAGCGACCGCGGCCCGGCCGGGATAGGGGCCGAGATAGGCGTCGACCACCTGGCGGTGTGCGCGGTCGATCTGCGCGGACGGGTCCGGGCCCGGGTGGCGGCCGACGCGGCGAACCGGCACAGCGCTCCCGGGCCCGTGCTGCGACAGCTGTCCGCCCTGCTGGCCGGGGTGACCGCGGAGCTCGCCGCCGAGGGACTGCGGCCGGCCGGGCTGACGGTCGCGGTGCCCGGTCTGGTGGCCCGTGGGACGACGACGGTGGTGCACGCCCCCAACCTCGGCTGGCGGGCGGCCGATCTGGCGCCGGGCCTCGCCGGGGCGACGGCCCCGGGGGATGACGGCTCGGCCCTCCCGCTCACCGTCGAGAACGAGGCCAACCTCGGGGCGCTGGCCGAACTCCGGCTGGGCGGGGGCGACGGCGGGTCGGCCCCGCCGCCGGACTTCGTGCATGTGTCGGCGGAGGCCGGGATCGGCGCCGCGGTCGTCGTGGACGGCCAACTCCTGCGGGGGGCACGGGGTTTCGCCGGGGAGCTGGGGCATGTACCGGTGTATCCGGACGGCGTGCCCTGCGACTGCGGCGGCCGTGGCTGTCTGGAGCAGTACGCGGGGGAACCGGCCGTGCTGCGGGCGGGCGGGCTCACCCCCGGGCAGGCGGCGGCGCACCCGGGGCCCGGTGCCCGTATCGGTCTGCTGGCGCGCCGTGCCGCCGACGGGGACGCCGCCGTCGTCCGCGCGCTGCACGAGGCGGGGGCGGCGCTGGGGGTGGCGCTCGCCGGGGCGGTGAATCTGCTCGATCCGCAGGCGGTGGTCCTCGGGGGTGCGCTGGCCGGGCTGGCGCCCTGGGTCCTGCCGTCCCTGGAACGGGAGTTGGCGCTGCGGACGGCGGTCGCGGGCGACGGCCTGCCGCCGGGGACCGGGCGGGGTGGCGGGCCACGGGTGACGGTGTCCCGGCTGGGCGCCGACGGACCGCTGCTCGGGGCGGCGCACGCCGCGCTCCAGTGCGTCCTGGACGATCCCCTCCATTCCCGCACCCCGGCACACTCTCCCCGGAATTGAACCCGCTAAACCTTTCCAGGGTGCGGGAATTCCATGCCACCCAATCGAGCGATTGTGCCGATAAAAACAGCACGACTACCTTCGGTTCGGCGGGTTGTCGCGGAACCGCCCTGAGACGGGGTTTCGGGGCGGGCCGCATCGCACTCTTCGAAGAGATAGGTGGCACGGTGACAATTGCCGACGAATCGCTGCACGGCAGTGCGGAAGAAGCTCAGAATTCCAGCCTGAGTACCACCGCGGCGCGGAATCTGGCGACCACCACCAAAACCGCACCGCAGATGCAGGGCATCACGTCCCGGTGGCTGCTGCGGCTGCTTCCCTGGGTGCAGGTGTCCGGTGGCACCTATCGCGTGAACCGCCGGCTGACCTACACCCTCGGCGACGGGCGCATCGATTTCGACACCAGTGGCAGCGATGTGGCGATCATCCCCGATGAGCTGCGCGAGCTGCCCGCCCTGCGGGAGTTCACCGACACCGAGGTGCTGGCGGCGCTCGGCGACCGTTTCACCCAGCAGGAGTACGCGCCCGGTGAACTGATCTGCGAGGCCGGCGGCCCCGGCGACCGGCTGGTGCTGATCGTGCACGGCCGGGTGGACCGCGTCGGCACCGGCAAATACGGCGAGGACACGGTGCTGGAGGCGCTGGCCGGCGGGGACCACCTCGGCGACGAGCCGCTCACCGACCCCGAGGCCACCTGGCGGTTCAGCTACCGCGCGGTGACCCGGGTGACCGTGATGACGCTGCCCCGGCAGGCCGCGCAGGAGGTCGCCGACCGCTCCCCCGGGCTCCGGGAGCATCTGACGACGGCCCGCCAGGGCACCGCGCAGCCGGTGAACGCGAGCGGCGAGTCGGCGGTCTCCCTCGCCTCCGGGCACCACGGCGAGCCGTCCCTCCCCGCCACCTTCGTCGACTACGACGTGACGCCCCGGGAGTACGAACTCAGCGTCGCGCAGACGGTGCTGCGCACCCACAGCCGGGTCGGCGACCTCTACAGCGACCCGATGAACCAGGTCGAGGAGCAGCTCAAGCTGACCGTCCAGGCGCTGCGGGAGCGCCAGGAGCACGAGATGATCAACAACCCCGCGTTCGGACTGCTGCACCACGCCGACCTCAAGCAGCGCATCCACACCCGCACCGGCCCGCCCACCCCCGACGACCTCGACGAACTGCTCGCGACGGTCTGGAAGGACCCGGGCTTCCTGCTCGCCCACCCCCTGACGATCGCCGCCATCGGCCGGGAGTGCAGCGCCCGCGGACTGTATCCGACCGCGGTGGATTTCATGGGGCATTCGCTGCCCTCCTGGCGCGGGGTGCCGATTTTCCCGTGCAACAAGATCCCGGTGACCAAGGAGCGGACGAGTTCCATTCTGCTGATGCGCACCGGAGAGGAGAAGCAGGGCGTCGTCGGCCTCCACCAGACCGGAATTCCCGATGAATACGAGCCGGGCCTTTCGGTGCGTTATATGGGCCTGGACGACCGGGCGGTCATCAAGTATCTGGTCAGCGCCTACTATTCCACGGCCATTTTGGTGCCCGATGCGCTGGGTGTTCTCGACGACGTACAGATCGGCCACTGAAAGACGACCCGCGGAATACCGGTGCGCCCCGGTTGCGGCCTCTCCCGCCGCCCCGACGCGCGGACTCCTTCTCCGCACCGCATCGCACCGGTCTCAGCACAGCACAGACAAGAACAGGTGAGCCTTCCTCATGACCACATCGGTGGACCCGACGTCCGGCCCGCAGGCGTCCGCGCTGGAGCAGACCCGTTCCAGCCTGGACACCGCGGCGGCGCGCAAGCTGGCGACCACGACCAAGACCGTGCCGCAGATGCAGGGGATCTCCTCCCGCTGGCTGCTGCGCGTCCTGCCCTGGACGCAGGTCTCCGGCGGCACGTACCGCGTCAACCGCCGGCTGACCCACACCCTCGGCGACGGCCGGGTGGAGTTCGTCTCGACGGGCTCCGAAGTCCGGGTGATTCCGGCGGAGTTGCGCGAGCTGGCGCCGCTGCGCGGCTTCGCCGACACCGCGGCCCTGGAGGCGCTGGCGGACCGCTTCGTCCAGCGGGAGTTCGCGCCCGGCGATGTGCTGGCCCGGGCGGGCGGGCCGACGGACCGGATCGTGCTGATCGCCCGCGGCAAGCTCGACCGTGTCGGCGCCGGCAAGTACGGCGACGAGACCGTGCTGGGGGTGCTGGCCGACGGTGACGCGATCGGCGCGGCGGCGCTGGTGACCGCGGACGCGGAGTGGGAGCACTCCGTACGGGCGGTGACCCGGGTGACCGCGCTGACGCTGTACCGCAGCGATCTGGAGGAGGTGCTGGGCCGTTCGGAGCCGCTGCGCGCCCATCTCGCGGAGGTCGGCGCGGCGCTGGTGCCGGCGCAGAACAAGCACGGCGAGGCGGCCATCGAGCTGGCCGCCGGCCATGTCGGTGAGCCGGCCCTGCCGGGCACCTTCGCGGACTACGACCTGGCGCCGCGGGAGTACGAACTCAGCGTGGCGCAGACGGTGCTGAAGGTGCATTCACGGGTCGCCGACCTCTACAACGACCCGATGAACCAGCTGGACCAGCAGCTGCGGCTGACCGTGGAGGCGCTGCGGGAGCGCCAGGAGCACGAGATGGTCAACAACCCCTCGTTCGGGCTGCTGCACAACGCCGATCTCAAGCAGCGCATCCACACCCGCAGCGGTCCGCCCACCCCCGACGACCTCGACGAGCTGATCTCCCGGCGCCGCAAGACCCAGTTCCTGCTGGCGCATCCGCGGACGATCGCGGCCATCGGGCGGGAGTGGAACGCCCGGGGCATCTACCCCACGACCGCGGAGTTCGAGGGCACCGCGGTCCGTGCCTGGCGGGGCATTCCGCTGCTGCCCTGCAACAAGATCCCGGTCACCCCGGAGCAGACCAGCTCGATCCTGGCGCTGCGGGTGGGCGAGGAGAACCAGGGCGTGGTCGGGCTGCACCAGACCGGCATCCCGGACGAGTACCGGCCGGGACTGTCGGTGCGTTTCATGGGCATCAACGACCAGGCGGTCATCAATTACCTGGTCAGCGCCTACTACTCGGCGGCGGTCCTGGTGCCGGACGCACTGGGCATCCTGGAGGACGTCGAGATCGGGCACTGACCGGCGGGTGACGCACCCGGGCGCCGGGCCCCGAGCGGCCGTCAGGGCCGTCGGCGTGGCACCCGGGTGACGTCCGATCAGGTATCCCGTCGCTCCTGACCTGCGCCGTTCTGCCTTTGGTCAAGCCATTGGCAGAACGGCCATTCCCTTGGCAGGGCGTGCCCTGTTGCGCATCATGAACGCACCACATGTGCGTGACATGTACGCGACCACCCCTCGGTCCCTGTCAGGAGTTCACATGGAGCCCGCCCCCCGCCGCCCGGCTCGCCGGCGGCTGCTGACCGGTGCGGCCGCGCTCGCCGCGTCCGCCGCCCTCACCCCCCTCACCACGGCCCCCACCGCCGCCGCCACCCGCCGGCGGACCCCGCTCGGCGGCACCTACCCCCCGGTCCAGTGGGTCCCCGCGAGCCCGGGCAACTTCACCGCCGCCGACCGGCCGGCGCAGTACCCGGTCGAGCGGGTCGTGGTGCATGTGACCCAGGAGACCTACCAGGACACCCTGAAGCTGTTCCAGGACCCGGCGCACAAGGCCGCCGCGCACTATGTCGTACGGTCCGTGGACGGCCACATCGCCCGGTGCGTCCGCGAGCGGGACGTCGCCTGGCACGCCGGGAACTGGACCTACAACACCCGCAGCATCGGCATCGAGCACGAGGGCTGGATCGACGACCCGACGTGGTTCACCGACGTGCTCTACACCCAGTCCGCGCTGCTCACCGCCGCGATCTGCGACCGGTACGGCATCCCCAAGGACCGGGAGCACATCATCGGCCATGTCGAGGTGCCCGGCACCGACCACACCGACCCCGGTGAGTTCTGGGACTGGGCGCGCTATCTCCAGCTGGTCAACGAGGTCTCGTGGCAGCACGCCGGATGACCCGGCGCGGCGACACGGCGGCCGTTCCGCGGGTATACCGAATCATGACATCTCCGGGCCATAGTGAACTTCATCCGCACCTGGGACAGTTGACATGACGTCAGGGGGGATCGTGAAGCGGCGATGCGGTCGGGTACGCGCGGTGCTGACGGTGCTGGTGGTCTGGGGTGTGCTGGCCGGCGGAGGGGTGGCGGGCGGAGCCGCGGCCACCGCCGCCGACAGCCTCCTCCGCCGCTTCGGTGCGGCGGACGTCGCACCCGGTGTGGCGTACGGCGAGTTCCGGCTGACGCTGCCGCGCGGCACCGCGCACGGGCATCTGCTGACCGTCGATCTCGCCGATCCGCGGGTCACGGTGGACCTGCTCCACCCGGGCGCGGTCGGCGCACGGTCGCCGGTCTCCCAACTCGCCGCGGAGCGCCGGGCGGTGGGGGCGGTCAACGGGGACTTCTTCAACATCACCGAGACCCAGCACCCGGGTGTGCAGCCCACCGGCGCCGCGGTCGGCCCAGCGGTGGCCGCGGGGCGGCAGCTCAAGGGCGCGGTGCCCGACGGCCAGCGGTTCGGACCGGTACTGCCGCCCGGCGCGACCACCGAGGACGTGCTCGGCGTCGGCTACGACCGCCGCGCCCGGCTGGACCGGCTCACCCTGCGCGGCGCGGTGCTGACCGGCGAGGGGACGCTGCCGCTGCGCGGCCTGAACCAGTACGCGCTGCCGGTCGGCGGGATCGGCGCGTACACCGCGCAGTGGGGCCCGGCGTCCCGGGTGCGCGCCACCTGCGGCACGGACACCGACCGGGCGGCGCCGTGCAGCGCGGAGACCGCGGAGGTGACGGTCCGGCACGGCCGGGTGGCGGCGGTCGGTGAGGTCCCGGGCGCCGGCGGGGTGCCGGCGGGCAGCGTGGTGCTGGTGGGCCGGGAGGAGGGGGCGCGGCAGCTGCGCGCGCTGCGGATCGGTGAGCGGGTGAGCGTCAGCGCGTACCTCACCGGCCGGGGGAACGGGCGGCTGCGCTGCGCGGTGGGCGGCTTCCCGATCGTGCGGGACGGTGCGCCGGTGGCCGGTCTGGACACCGGCGCCGTGGCGGTGCGGACGTCCGCCGGGATCGGGGCCGGCGGACGGGTGCTGTATCTGATGGCGCTGGACGGGGCGCCGGGCCGGACCGGCCTGACCGTACGGGAACTGGCGGAGGTCATGGCGCAGTTGGGCGCGCGGGAGGCGATGGATCTGGACGGCGGCGGGTCCTCGACGCTGGTGACCGGCGACGCGTACGGGGCCACGGTCCGCAACCATCCGTCGGGGGGCGCGGAGCGGCCGGTGCCCAACGCGCTCGGGGTGTTCTCCGCCGCCTGAGCGGCCCGGCCCGGTGAGCCGCCGCCGTCACGGCCGCAGGCTGCTCACCACGTCGGCGGCGCCGGACAGCCCTTGGTGGATGTCCGGCGCGAGGCTGCTGCTCGCCAGGTAGAAGCCGAGCAGCGCGCACACCAGGGCGTGCGAGAACTTGAGCTTGCCGCTGCGCAGGAAGATCACGGTCAGGACCACCAGCAGCAGCACGACCGAGATGGAAATCGCCATGGGACGCACACCTCCTCTACCGCCGCCCGAACGGGCGGCAAGGGGTGGCCAGTTTGGCGTATTTCAGGGTATGTACGGTTCTGGCCCGGGTGCTCCGATCGGGTGATCACTGCGGGTCACGGGCCGGCGGTGCGGCACCGGATACCGGTGGCGGCACGGGCCGGAGGGCACACCTCCGTCGCAGTGGCGTGGATCACATCACTCCCTGCAACGAACTGTGTCGCCCGGCCGTCTTAGCGGCCGACATCGCCGCCCCCCACCGCAGACGGAAAGCCCGAGATGCGCCAGTTCCCCTTCCCCCGCCGCGGGCCGTTCCGGCCACGGCGCGCCGCGCTCGCCCTGGCCGCGGCGGTCGGCGCGGGCACCCTCAGCGGGTGCGCGGGCTTCGCGGCGCCGGCCCCCGTGGCCGACCCGGTGAAGGTGGCCCTGGGCGCGGCCGACGGCACCAGGACCGTGCAGGCCGGCGACAAGCTCACGGTGACCGCGAAGGGCGGGGTGCTGACCGAGGTGACCGTCACCGACCCCAGGGGCCGGCGGCTGCCCGGCGGGCTCGGGGACGGCCGCACGGTCTGGACCTCCAGCACCGGGATCGCCCCGGCCACCAAGTACTCCGTCGTCGCCAGGACCAGGAGCGACCAGGGCGGCGTCGGCGCGACCAAGGAGTCGCTCACCACCGCGAGGCCGGCCCGGCTCAACACCGTGGTGCTCGACCCCGGCACCCGGGACGCCGTGGTCGCCGTCGACCGGCTGCTCACCCTCACCTTCGAGCACCCGGTGACCGACCGGGCCGCGGTGCAGCGCCGGCTGAACGTCACCGCCGGCGACCGGACGTCCGGTTCGTGGGACTGGGCGACAGACCGCAACGGCAAGGACCAGGTGACCTGGGCGCCCACACAGCGCTGGAAGCCGGGCACCGAGGTCACCTTGCGGGCGGAGCTCGACGGGGTGGACTCCGGCGGCGGCCGCTACTTCTCCGGCGACTATGACCTGAACTTCACCATCAGCCGGAGTTGCACCGACTCGGACCCGGGACGGGTTTGTGGCAAGGTCCACGTGGGTGACCCCGCCGGGGTCCTCACCTCCTCCGTACGAGGGAAAGACGAGCACACCACCGGGATCGGAGACCGGCATGACGGCTGACCCCCGGGACAGAGAAACAGCGCCCGCGCGTCGAGCAGCTGACCCCTTTCAGAGCCTAGTGTGACGGAATGAGCACCGTGCAGGACCAGGATCAACTCACGGGGTGGCGGCGCTTCCGGCGCCGTGTCCCCAATGGCTTCGCCATCATCTTCAGCGTATTGGGGCTGTTTTGCGCCCTGACGGCGCTGATCGGGCCGCTCCGGCGCGGACTCCACCCGGTGATCTACTGGCTGGACACCCTCACCATCCCGGTGGCGCCGAACTTCGCGTATGCGGCGTTCCTCTTCCTCCTGGGCGCGGCGATGACCGCCAGGAAACGGGTGGCGCTGTGGTTCGTGGTGGCCTACATGGTGCTGGTCACCCTCGCCGACGCGCTGTTCCTGGCCGCCGGGTACTGGGAGTTCGCCTTCTCCCTGGTGCTGTGTGCCGCGGCGCTGGTGCTGCTGCTCGTCTCGCACCGCGAGTTCTACGCGATCACCCGGCGCGGTGCGTTCCTGCGCGCCCTCCTGGTGCTGGGCGGCGGGCTCGTGGCGGCGGTGCTGGTCGGCTGGGGACTGGTGGCGCTGGCCCCCGGCACCCTGGAGCCCGGCGCCGCCAACCGGCTGCTGTGGACGGCCAACCGCGTCTGCGGCGGGCTGGTCGGCGGCCATCTCGTCGAGGGCCATCCGCCGCACTGGATCAGTGCCGTCCTCGGCCTGCTCGGTGCGCTGGCGCTGCTGAACGCCGCGGCCACCCTCTTCCGTTCGCAGCGCATGGAGGCCGCGCTGCACGGCGACGAGGAGGCCCGCATCCGGGCGCTGCTGGACCGCTACGGCAGCCAGGACTCGCTCGGCTACTTCGCCTCCCGCCGCGACAAGGCGGTGGTCTTCTCCCCCAGCGGCAAGGCCGCCGTCACCTACCGCGTCGAGGCCGGCGTCTGTCTGGCCAGCGGTGACCCGGTCGGTGACCGGGAGGCGTGGACGCAGGCCATCGAGGCGTGGCTGGAGGTCGCCGGACGGTACGGCTGGCAGCCGGCCGTGATGGGCGCGAGCGAGAGCGGCGCCAAGGCGTTCGCCCGCAGCGGCCTCGGGGCGCTGCAGCTCGGCGACGAGGCGATCCTGCACGTGAAGGACTTCGACCTGGACGGCCGGGAGATGCGGGTCACCCGCCAGGCCGTCAACCGCGTCGAGCGGACCGGCGCGACCTTCCGCGTACGGCGCCACTCCGCGCTGACCGACGAGGAGATGCAGGAGGTCATCCACCGGGCGGACGCCTGGCGGGACACCGAGACCGAGCGCGGCTTCTCGATGGCGCTGGACCGGCTGGGCGACCCGGAGGACGGGGACTGTCTGCTGGCCGAGGCGTTCGACGGCGACGGCAACATGATCGCGCTGCTGTCCTTCGTGCCCTGGGGCAAGGACGGCATCTCGCTGGACGTCATGCGACGGGACCGCTCCGCGCCCAACGGCGTCATGGAGTTCATGGTGGCCCGGCTCTGCGCGCAGGCCGGGGCGATGGGCGTGCGGCGGATCTCGCTGAACTTCGCGGTGTTCCGGTCCGCCTTCGAGGAGGGCGCCCGGATCGGTGCCGGTCCGGTGCTGAAGTTCTGGCGCCGGCTGCTGCTGTTCTTCTCCAAGTGGTGGCAGCTGGAGGCCCTCTACCGCTCCAACGCCAAGTACAACCCGGAGTGGTACCCGCGGTTCCTGTGCTACGCGGACGCCGGCGCGCTGGCCCGGATCGGTCTGGCCTCCGGTATCGCCGAGGGCTTCGTGGCCGTGCCGAGCCTGGGCAAGCTGTGGGGCAAGGGACACAAGAAGCGGGTGCTGGCCCCGGCCAGCACCGCGGGCCTGCCGTCGCTGGACGAACTCGGCCTGGTGCAGACCGCCCCGGCCACCGAGGAGGAGCGCCACGAGCAGGAGCTGGCCGCGCTGCCCGAGCAGGTGCGGGTGCGCCACCGCAAGCTGGAGCGGCTGCGGGAGGCCGGCACCGACCCGTATCCGGTGGGCGTGCAGCGGACGCACACCCTGGGCCAGGTCCGCGACGAGTACCCGGACCTCACGCCCGGGGCGCGCAGCGGCAAGACCGTCAGCATCACGGGGCGGGTGCTGCTCACCCGCGACCACGGCGGGGTGCTCTTCGCGGTGCTGCGCGACTGGTCGGGCGATCTGCAGATCGCGCTGACCCGGGACGGCAGCGGCAAGGAACTGCTGGACCGCTTCGGCTCGGACATCGACCTCGGTGACCATGTCGAGGCGGAGGGCGAGGTCGGCACCAGCGACCACGGTGAGCTGACCGTGTTCGTCAGCGGGTGGCGGCTGACGGCCAAGTGCCTGCGGCCGCTGCCCGACAAGCGGCGCGGGCTGTCCGACCCGGAGGCCAAGGTCCGCCAGCGGTATGTGGACCTGGTCGTCTCGACGGACGCCCGGGAGAACGTACGGGCGCGCAGCAGGGCGGTGCAGGCGCTGCGCCAGGGGCTGGTCGACCGGGGTTACCTGGAGGTCGAGACGCCGATGCTCCAGCAGATCCACGGTGGCGCCAACGCCCGGCCGTTCCACACCCACATCAACGCCTACGACCTCGACCTGTATCTGCGGATCGCGCCGGAGCTGTATCTCAAGCGGCTGTGTGTGGGCGGCATGGAGAAGGTCTTCGAGATGGGGCGGACGTTCCGCAACGAGGGCATCTCCTACAAGCACAACCCCGAGTTCACGATGCTGGAGGCGTACCAGGCGTACGCCGACTACGACGTGATGCTCGACCTGACCCGGGAGCTGATCCAGAGCGCGGCGGTCGCCGCGTTCGGCAGCGCCACCGCCCGAAAGGCGGACGAGAACGGCAGGCTCGTCGAGCACGACATCTCGGGGATCTGGCCGGTGAAGACCGTCTACGGCGCGATCTCCGAGGCGCTCGGCGAGGAGGTCGACGCGGACACCGCGCCGGACCGGCTGCGGCGGCTGTGCGCTGCCTCGGCGGTGCCGGTGAAGCCGGAGATGGGCCGCGGTGACCTGGTGCTGGAGATGTACGAGCGTCTGGTGGAGGAGAAGACCCAGCTCCCCACGTTCTACAAGGACTTCCCCACCGATGTGTCGCCGCTGACCCGGCAGCACCGCAAGGACCCGCGGCTCGCCGAGCGCTGGGACCTGGTGGCGTTCGGCACCGAGCTGGGCACCGCCTACTCGGAGCTGACCGACCCGGTCGAGCAGCGCCGGCGGCTGACCGCCCAGTCGCTGCTGGCGGCCGGCGGTGACCCGGAGGCGATGGAGCTGGACGAGGACTTCCTCCAGGCGCTGGAGTACGCGATGCCGCCGACCGGTGGTCTGGGCATCGGCGTGGACCGGCTGGTGATGTTCCTGACCGGTCTGTCGATCCGCGAGACGCTGCCGTTCCCGCTGGTACGGCGCCGCTGACGGCATCCGGGCCCGGTCACGGCGGGCGCGACGGCGGGAGGCCACCCCCATGGTGCGGGGGTGGCCTCCTGGCGTTCGCGGGCGCCGGTGGTCAGTGCGTCCCGTGGGCGGAGCACCCGGCCGGGGTGGCTGCCGCCGCCTTGGAGTACTTCCACTCCGGGTCGAGCAGTTCGGTCTTGAGCTGCCGCGCCGCTGCCGGGCTTTCGACGATGTAGCCGAAGTCCTGGAGCCAGGCCGGGTAGAGGTTCTTCGAACCGATGTAGAACGCCGCGTCGTCCACCGACACCAGCTTGTGGTGCAGCGCGTACGGCTTGCCGTCGGCCCAGGTGGCGCTGTCGGAGCTGCGGAACGAGGCGAGCTGGAGGTTGCCGCACATCGCCCGCGAGGCCTTCTCGTTGTCGCCGGTGAGGGCCACCAGACGCCTGCGGAGGGTGTCGCTGATCTCGTCCAGGGACTTGATCTGGGAGTAGCCCCCGCTGCCGACGGCTCCGCGGTTGGCGGGGTCGCTGACGACGATGCGGACCTTCACCCCGTCGGTGAGCTTCTTCGCGAGGGTGTCGTAGGTGCGGATGTCGTAGCGCGGCAAGGGCGGGCAGGTGGCGTTGAGGTCCTGCTGGGAGATCTCGACGTGGCTGCGCGCGCTCGCGATGAGGGAACGCAGCGCGTTCTCCTCGGGGTTGACCGTGTCGTAGTCGCGGTCGTGGTTGGTGTTGTCGTGCAGCCCGACCGTGCACTTGGTGTCGGGGGCGGTGGGCAGGTCCGGGTGGTAGCCCGAGGACGGGTCGGACTCCTTGATGCCCACGCCGAGACCGCCGACCGCGAGGACCGGGACGTCACCGGCCGGTTCGGCGGGGGCGGCGGCCCGGTCCTTCTCCAGGGACGCCATGCAGGAGGCCCCGTTCGAGGTGGCGAGCCACACCTTGGCCGGGTCGGACACGTTGCGGCAGGTCCAGTCCCACAGCGTGTCCAGGTACTTCCCGGCCGAGCGGGCGGCCGGTCCGCGGAGCGCCATGTCCACGTCCGACACAGGGTGGGTGGTGTCGAGGTAGTCGTCCTTCCAGCCGTTGATCCCGCCCGTGAGGGTCGTCTTCCCGTCGACCACCACGAGCTTGGAGTGATTCCAGGACAGCGACGTCTTGGACGTGGTCATCGAGGCCACGTTGAGCGTGACCTTCCCGGCCGCGGCGCCGAGCTTCTCGATCAGCTCGTTCCGGTAGCGGGAGGGCACCACGTTGAGGTGGTAGAGGGGGGCGGCGCCGACCAGGATGCGCACCTTGGGCGAGTGTCCCGCCCGGACGGACTCCTTGAGGCCCGCGACGATCGCGTCCTCGAACCCTCCGTTGGGGAACGGGGCCAGCGAGGAGATGTCCACGGTGTGCTGTGCGTCGGCGATGTTGCGGGTCATCCTGTCGAGCAGCCGCTTGCTGCCCGTACGGTCCTTGCACCGGTCGTCGCCCCAGCAGCCGGGGGTCTGCAGCAGCCAGCCGGCCGGGTCGCCGTCCGGGGCATCCAGCCGGTTGCCCTCGGTGCGCTCCCACACCGAGCCTTCGAGGCCGGGTGAGGTGTCGCGGAGGGAGCGCTCGATGGAGTCCAGGTGCGGGGTGGGCGGGGTGTCCGCCGCGTACGCCGTCCCGGTGGGCAGCACCGCGCACACGGTCGTCAGGGCGAGGGACGCCGGTATGAGGCGGTGGAGTGGGTGGTGAGCCAAGAACTTGCCTTCTGGTGGTGACGGGAGAGAGCCGGGGCGGTGATCACCTGCCGTGGATCGCCGGCCCGGCTCCGATTGCCACCTGAACGTATCGTTCCCTTCCGCTTCCCTCCGTGCAGAAGTCGATCTCCGCTACAACTCCTGGTGCCGCCGCGGCCCCGGCGGCGTCCGGCCGGGGAAGTCGCGGGGTTTCAGAACCAGTTGACGGTGAGCGGGAAGGTGGTGGTGGCGGTGGCGCCCCTGGCGTCGGTGGCGGTGACGGTGACCGGGAAGCCGCCGGTCTGCCAGGGCCTGCCGGTGATCCGGCCGCCGGCGGCGTCGAGGCCCAGGGAAAGGGGCAGGCCGGTGGCGCGGTAGGTGACCGGGGAGGTGCCGCCGGTGGCGGTCAGCTGGATGGTGCAGGACCGGCCGAAGCGGCAGGTCTGCGGGCCGGGGGTGGCGAGTTCGAGGCCGTCGCCGGGCGGTTCGGTGTCACCGGTGTCGAACACCGCGGTGACGGGGGTGGCGGTGGCGGCGTTGCCCGCGTGGCCGGTGCCGTACATGTCCTCGAAGGTCCGCAGCAGACTGAAGTGGTTGTAGTCGCCGCTGGCCGCGCCCGGTTTGACGTGGGCTCCGTGGAAGACGGTCGCGATCCGGTTGGAGCCGAGGTAGTTGTCCTCGTCCCAGGTCACCATCAGCAGGCTGTTGTGGTCCTTGGCCCACCGGGCGTAGGAGTCGAGGTTGTTCCGGAGCCAGGTGTCGCCGCTGCCGACCGCGCAGTCGTGCATGTCGTTGCACATGTCCGGGATGACGAAGGACAGCGTCGGCAGCTGGGTGAAGTCGTCCTTGGGGAACTGGGCGAAGGTCTTGCCGGTGTTGACGGGGACGTTCTTGAAGGCGAACCAGGGGTTGTGCTTCTGCGCGTACCGGCCGCTGGAGCAGGTCGTGGAGCCCTCGCTGGGCAGCCCCTCGTTGTAGCTGGCGAAGGTCTTGCCGACAGCGGTCAGCTCCTGGGCGAGGTTGGGCGCGGACAGCGACTGCGGGGTGTAGCAGCCGTCGCCGGTGATGCCCTGGGTGGCGCCGGAGAAGAGGTTGAAGTAGTTCGGCTGGCTGGGGTGGGTGAGGGCCTTCATCGAGGTCAGTTCGGCGCCGTCCCGGGCGAGTTGGTTGAGGTAGGGCGCCTGGGAGTTGCCCATGATCTCGCCGTACTGCTTGTTCTCGAAGACCACGATCACGACGTGGTCGTAGGCCGGCAGCGCGGTCCGGGCGGGCCGGGCGTCGGCGGCGGTAGCGACGGCGAGCAGGCCGAGTGTGCCGAGGAGCGCGACGAGCGCTCTGCGCAGGTGGATCGCTGGTCGTTTCATCAGGTGTCAGCTCCTTGTCCGAGGGGGGTGTGGGCCCGGTGGGGGCGGGCCCGGTCGGGGGGTGCGGAGCAGGGTGGGTGCGGAGCGGGTGGGTGCCGGGTGTCAGTCCTCGCGTCGGGCGGCGTCCGCGACGGTGATCCGCAGGAAGCGCGGTACGGGCAGGTCGCTTCGGCGGCAGGCGGCGACCACCGCGGCCCGGACCGCCGCGCGCCGGCCGGGCGGCATCAGCAGCAGGACGCTGCGGCCCGGCCGCCGTCCGGGCCACGAGGCGGACCAGGCACCGGCGCGCAGGGCGTCGTGGACCGCGGTGGCGAGCGCGGTGGCCGTGGTGTCACCGGCCGCGGGGCCGCCGGGGGCGAGCCGGGCGGTCACCAGCAGCAGGCTCGGCCGCGGGCCGCCGTCCGGGGCGCGCAGCGGCTGGGTCCGGCCGTCGGCGGCGAGCAGCTGCCCGGTCCGGGCGAAGAGCACGGCCCGGCGCAGCGCGTCGTCGCCGGGCACGGCGTCGGCCAGCAGCAGCGCCAGATGGGCCCGGGCCGGCGGGCGGCCGCCGCGGTCGGCGTGTACGGACGCCACCGCCAGCGCGGCCGCGCACTCCAGCGGTTCGGCGACGGACAGCCCCACGCTCTCCGGCAGGGTCGCGTCGAGGTGCAGATCGGCGCCGTCCCGGCCGACTCCGGTGGCGGCGAGCGCGCGCAGCGCGGCGTACGGGCGGGCCGCCCAGCCCGGGGCTTCGGCGGCCGGTCCGGTGAGGGGGAGTTCGGCGGTCTCGGCGGGGTGCTGGGGCGAGCCGCAGCGCAGGATGCCGTCCTCGCGCGGGGCGACGGCCGCGGCGACCTGCCAGTTGGCCGCCGCGACCCAGCCGGTCCGGGGTGCCGTACCGGTGCCGGGCGGGGCGGCGGGTGCGGTGAGCCGGAAGGCGTACGGCGCCCGCCACACGGCCGCGGGCCGGCGGTGGTACGCCGTCGCGAAGCCGTGGGCGAGCAGCCGCAGCAGGGGGTCCGCCGCGGTGCGGTGGGCCAGGTCCACCTCGGTCATCCCAGCTCTTTGCGGGCGAGCAGGCGGTAGGCGTTGCCGCCGTCGGTGGCCCGCGCGACCGCGGAGCGCACGGCGTCCAGGCCGAGGGCGGCGGCGTAGCAGGGAACCGCCATGGCCTGTACGGCGCTTCGGACCGCGGCGCGGCCGCGGGTGGCGGGGATGGTTGCCCACGGCGCGTACGGGTCGGGGGCGATCCGGTTCGCGGTGAGGGCGACGGCGCCGAGGAAGTCATTGCTCTGGTGGGAGGGGCCGTGCTGCTCGGCGAGGACGGTGAACCCCCGGGTCTCCAGGGCCTGTTTGAGGTTGCCGGCCGGCATCAGGTGCTGGTGCTGGGGCTGGAACCAGGGCAGCCAGTGGGGGCCGAGCAGCCGGGCGATCCGCGCCTCGGGGTCGGGGAGTTCGATCAGCAGATGGCCGCCGGGGGCGAGGACCTTGACGGCCGCGTCGAGTTCGGTGAGCGGGTCCCGGGTGTGTTCCAGGTAGTGGTGCATGCTCACGGTGTCGTACCGTCCGGCGAGCCGGTCGGCGAGCTCGGGGAACTGGCCCTGGTAGGCGGTGGAGATCCAGCCCCGCCGTTCGGCCTCGTGGACCCCGCCGCCCATGTCCAGTCCGTCGAAGCGGGTACCGGGCCAGACGCCGCGGGCGGCGTTGCAGAAGTGCCCCGCTGCGGTGCCGACGTCGAGCCAGGCCCTGGGGGTGGTGAAGGGCCGGAGCATTTCGGCGCGGTCGCGGTAGGTGGCGTTCATCCGGCCGAGGACCAGTGAGGCGCCCTCGCCGCCGAGGCCTTCGTAGAAGTCGCGGTAGTAGAAGTCGAGTCCCTCCAGGGTCAGGCGGGGGTTCTGGAAGACATGGCCGCAGTGCCGGCACTCCTCCAGGGTGAAGCGGCCGGGCTTGCCCTGGAGCAGGTCGGGCATCCGGACCCGTACGACGGGGTCGGGGGCCGCGCACCAGGGGCAGTCGGCGCGGCGGGGTTCGAAGAACCGGTCGGTGCCGGCCGCGAGTTCGGCGGTGTACGCGGCGTGCCGGGCCGGGGTGCCGGTGGGCCGGGCCGGCTCGGCGGGCGGGGTGGCCAGGGTGCGCAGGGCGGTGGACAGGGAGCGCAGCGGCCGGGACACGGTGGCGCGGGCCAGTCCGGCGGGGCGCAGACCGCGAGCCGGGCTCAGCACGGCGGCGGGCTGCAGCCAGTACAGGGCGGCCGCCGCCGCTCCCCAACGCGGCTCCGAGAGCGCGCACTTCGCCAGCAGGGCCAGCCCCGCCAGCTGCGCGGCGGACAGCAGGGCGGGCGGGAGGCCGCGGGCGCGGAGTTCCTCGGCGCGCCGGGCGGGGTCGGGGTGCGGCGCGCGCAGGCCGGGGGCGACGGCCCAGCCAGTGGCGTCCGGGGCGTACTCCTTGAGGGTGCGGAGCAGGCGGATCAGGCCGGCCACCGACTGCGGCGGCTCCTCGGCGTCGAGCCCGGCCCGCCGGTGGACGTCGTCGGCCACCAGCAGGGCGTGGCCCGCGCCGTGGCCGGGAGCGCACCGGTCCGTGCGGTGGGCCGCCGGGTCGAGCAGCCGCAGCAGGCCGAGCACGCTCTCGGCGTCCAGGTGGGCCGGGACGAGGTCCACGACGCGCAGTCCCTCGCGGGTGGCGTGGGCGACCGCGGCGCGCAGGGTCGCCTCGTCGGCCACGACACCGGGCGCGGTGAGCAGCTGCCAGCCGGGGAGCGCCGGCTCCGCCGGGTCCTGCGTCCCGGCCGCTTCGTGCGGCCCGGCGGGGTCGAGCACCGGCAGCGCGGCGAGCCTGCGGCGGGCGCGGACCGTGCCCGCGCCCAGGGCCGTCACGGCGGCGGCCGCCGCCCATCGCGTGCGGTGTCCCGAACGGTGCGCTCGCGTCATCTGGCTCACGGTCCCTTCTCGTTCTCGGACAGGGCGGTGCCGGGCGCGGACCGGGCGGGGCGCGGTCCGGGCGGCAGTTTCTCCAGGCGGTCGGCGGCGGTTGCGGCGCCGCCCGCCGCGGCGAACGACGCCTGTATCCGGCGGGCCGCACGGCGGTGGGCCGGGTCGTCCAGCACGGCGGTCAGGGCCCGGCGCACCTCGTCCGCGTGCGCCCGGCCGAAGCGCACCCGCACCCCCGCGCCGGCCTCGGCGACCTGGCGGGCGACGATCGGCTGGTCGTCGCGTACGGGCGCCACCACCAGCGGCAGCCCGTGGGCGAGCGCCTCGCACACGGTGTTGTGGCCGCCGTGGCACACCACCGCGTCCAGGTGCGGCAGCAGTTGGAGCTGGGGGACGTACTCCTGGTGCAGCATGTGCGGCGGGATGTCCCCGGCGAGGTCGCCCGGAGCGGCCAGGATCAGCTGCGCCCGGTCCGCGAGGGCGTCCGCGGCGCGCAGCACCGCGGGGTAGAAGCGGGCGCCCGCCGCGCGGTTGAGGGTGCCCAGCGAGACGAGGACCCGGGCGCGCCCGGGGTCGAGCCGGCGCCACGGGAAGTCGCCGGCGGGCGGCCGGGCGCCGAAGGCGGGGCCGACGAAGGCGTAGTGCGGCGGATACCGCCCCGGGACGCCGCCGGGTCCGCCGGCCGCGTCCCGCGCGCCCGCCGCGGCGGGCTCCGGGCCGCTGTCGCCGATGAGCGCGGGGGTGGAGAAGACCAGGACGAGGTGCGGGGAGAAGCGCGGGTCCCAGCCGCCGGGTGCTCCGCATTCGGCGAGCAGCGCCGCGATGCGCTGGGTCACCCACTCCCCCACCTTCGGGAAGTCGTCGAACGGCCGGACGATCTCCGCCGAGGTGGTCGCCGAGGTCGCCCAGGGCAGGCCGTGCCTGCGGGCCACCAGGGGTCCGGCGAGGGCTTGTTGGTCGGCGACCATGACGTCGGGCCGGAAGTCCTCGACGGCGGTGTGCACGCCGGAGAGCATCGCGCGGGCGAGCGGGATGAGGGCCTCGGCCCACAGGAAGCGCAGCGCGGCGATGCCCCGCAGGTCACGCCACCGGGCGCCGCCCAGGTCAGGGCCGCCGGCCGGGCCGTGGTCCCCCGCCGGGTACAGCCGGGAGCCGGGCGGAAGGAGCGGTGCCAGGGCGGCGGCGGGGCCGGTCCAGGCGACCTGGTGGCCGCGCGCGGTGAGTTCGGCGGCGACGGCGAGGGTGGGGTTGACGTGCCCGGTCAGCGGCGGGACGACGAACAGCACTCTCATCGGGCCACCACCGCCCCGGCCGGTGCGCCGAGCCGGTCCAGCAGCGCGTCGCACAGCGCCTCGGTGGCCTCGCTGAGCACGGTGTGCCCGACGCCGGGCAGCACGCACAGGGCACAGTCCGGCGCCGTCATCGCCAACTCCCGTGCCCCGGGCAGGAGTTCGGAGTGCTCCCCGTAGACGGCGAGGACCGGGCGGCGCAGCCGGGCGAAGTCGCGGGAGGTGAAGGGCGTGCCCGCCGCGATGTCCTCGATGAGGGTGGTGCCGTTGAGCAGGGCGTCGGCGGCGGCGGTCAGCTTGGCCTCCTTGCGCCGCCCGGCCGCGGCCAGCTGCTCCCCCAGCCGCCGGTGTTCGAGGCCGAGGGCCGCCACCGTGAGGGTGTCGGTCATGTCCTCGATCCAGTCACCGGTCAGATGGGAGTCGATCAGGACCACGGAGGCGACGAGGTCCGGCCGGACGAGGGCGGTGTGCAGCGCCAGGGCGCCGCCGTAGCTGTTGCCGACCAGATGGACCGGGTGGCGGTCGAGACCCAGGGAGCCGAGCAGGGCGACGAGATCGGCCACCGAGGTGTCCCGGTCGTAGCCGCTGGGCGGGCGGTCGCTGCGGCCGTGCCCGCGCTGGTCGTAGAGGAGCACCTCGTGCCCGGCGCGCGAGACGGGGCCGGCCAGGGTGCAGTAGAAACTCGACAGGTTGTCCATCACCAGGCCGTGCAGGAACACCACGGCGGGGGCGTCGGGCCGGGGGCCGCCGTGGCCCGGCAGCCGCTGGGTGTGCAGGCGCAGACCGCCCGCGGGGGTGAGGGCCATGGCGCGGTCAGCCCGCGCAGGCCCGGTCGGCGGCGGTGACCCGGTCGACATGGGCGACGAGTTCGCCGACCGTCATGGCCAGGATCTGGTCGATGTCCTTCTCCGCGAGCAGGCCGAGGAGGTCCACCCCGGTGCCGTAGCGCTGCTGCAGCAGTTCGGCCAGCGCCACGAACTCGATGCTCTCCAGCGCCAGATCGTCGTTGAAGGTGGTGGCGCAGGTGACGTCACCCACGACGAGGAGTTCGTCGCCGACGACGCTCACCAGCATGTCGGTGATCTCGGCCAGGATCGTCCCGGTGCGCTCGGGGAGCGGGTCAGCTGCCATGGGTGGCCTCCGTGGGAGTGGGGGTGTCGGTGTCCGTACGGTCCTCGGGCGGCCCGGTCCAGGCGACGACATGACGCCCGGACAGATCGTCGACGGAGTCGAGGCGGACGAGATGGCGCCCGCCGTCCGGGGAGACCACCCGCAGCGCTCCGCCCGGTGCGGACGAGACGGCCCACGCCTCCGGACGGTCGCCGAGGCCGCCGCCCGTCGCCTGCGCCGCGGCTTCCTTGGCGCACCACAGCGCGGTGAGCCAGTAGCCGCGGCCGGTGTCCCCGGCCGTGTGCCGGGCGTGGAGGTCGTCCGCCAGGCGGCGTTCGGCCGGGGTGAGGACGATCCGGCCGGGGCTCTCCGGATCGTCCATGACGCGCTCGACGCCGATCCCGACGGGGCCCGCACGATGGGCGAGGGCGACGGCGATCCGGTCCTGGTGCGCGAGCGAGAGGTGGATGCCCTGGGCGAGCGGGCCCTGGGGGCAGGGACGGCCGTCCCGGTCGGTACCCACGGGGATCTCGGCGGGGAAGAGCGGCCCGGCCCCCGACTCCCACAGCAGCTCCCGTACGGCGTCCTTGGCCGCGATCCGGCCCAGCAGCCAGGCCGTGCGGGCGCGCGGCGCGCACCGTTCGTAGTGGGCACGCTCCGCCGCGCCCAAATAGCGGCGCATCACCAGCTCCTGCGAGGCCGGGTCCGACCAGCGGCGCCGGGCCAGGCACCAGCCGCCCGGCCGGGGTTCGCCGATGCCGCACACCTCCGGGGTGAACTTCATCGGCCACACCCGCTCATCGGCACCGAAGCGCCGGTACGTCCAGCCCTCCAGCCGCGCCCACACACCGCCGTCCGCCCCGCACAGCTCCACCTCGCCGCGCACCGATCCGGCCGTGACCTCGCGAATCCGGGCGGTGGCGGTCAGCAGCGCGCCCGTTCGGGGCGGCGGTCCGAAGAGCCGTACGCGGTCCAGGGTCGCGGGGAAGACCAGTCGGTCGCCGCTCAGCGTCAGCTGCATCCAGTGGCCGAGGAGCTGCCCGGCGGCGTCCAGGAGGGCACCGGGCGCTGGCAGGGCGCGCAGGGTGCCGCGGATGCCGTCCGCGGCGAGCGTACGGACCTCGTGGACCCCGGCGAACGCGGGCCCGTGGAACATCCACCGGTCCCGGTACAGGGCCTCGGCACTGACCGGCGCCGCCCGGCCGGACGCCAGCCCCATCGGGTCGGGCGGCGGCGGGGCCGGGTGCTGTGCCGCCAGGTGGACGGTGACGGTGGCGTAGTCGCCGAGACGCACCCGCACCCGCCCCTCCCCGCCCGGGACGGCGTCGACGGCCAGCTCGACGGGCGGGGCGACGGCCAGCCAGCGCAGCGCCCGCACATCGGAGTAGCCGGTGACGACACCGCCGGGACATGTCTCCCGGGCCGCCTCGGCGGCGAGTTCCAGCAGCGTGGTCATGGGGACGACGGGAAACCGGTCGGCCGGCTCGGGCCAGTCCTCGGGCTGGAGGTACACGCAGTGGTCCCGCACGTACGGGAGCGTTTCGAGGGAGAGGGTGCGGGTGGTGTGGTGGGGAGTGGTGGGAGTGGTGGGAGTGGTGTGGGTTGCGGGGTGGGGGGTGGGAGCGGTGGTGGCGTTGTGGGGCGCGGCGGCGTGGGGTGCGGTGGCCGTGTGAGGTGCGGTTGTGGTGGTGCTGCGGAGGTCTGCGGCGGCGGCAGCGGCAGCGACCGTGCGGGTGGCGTCCCGGGTTTCGGCGAGGACCGTGTCCAGGGCCTGCCGCAGGGGCTCGGCGATGCTTGGCCAACGGTGCGGGAGCTCTCCCCCGCCCCCTCCCCCTCCTCCCCCTTCGGGGGAGGGGGAGGGGGGTGGGTTCGGGGGTGGGGGTGGAGCGGCATGCGCAGAAAACGGACTTCCCGGCGTCCTCTCGCCCAGGCTGATCAGCGGCGAGCCGAGGTCGAGCGAGATCACTGCAGCGGAACCTTGGCGGGACGAGGGTGGAGCCAGGGTTGGGGCTGGGGCCGGAGTTGGGGACGGGGACGGGGCTGGGGCCGGGGACAGGGCTGGGGCCCGGGACGGGACGCGAGCTACGGGGCGGTCCGTTGGGAGGCCCATGGGGCGGTCGGTGGCGCGATCCGTGGGGCCGCCCGTCACCTGCTCCGAAGGCCTGTCCGTGACCAGGTCCGCGGCATCGTTCGTGACTCGATCCACGGCACCGTTCATGACGAGCCCCGTGGCGCCGCCGACCACGCCCCCCACCACCGCACCAGACCCGCGTCGTTCCGGGGCCGTCAGGCGGTCCCAGCGTGGGGTGAGGCCCTCGGTCCATAACGCGGCGGCCAGTCTGCGGAGTTGTGCGGGGCCGTCGCGGCGGGAGTCGGCCGCCGCGACGGCGAGGTGGTCCCGCCCGTGGAGGGTGTCGGACACGAAGCCGGTGAGACTGCCGGCGCCCACCTGGACGAAGCCGCGGACGCCCGCCCCGTACAGCCGTCTGGTCAGCTCCTGGAAGCGGACCGGTTCCAGGAGGTGTCGCAGCACCAGCCGGCGGATCGCGGTGGGGCTCTCCGGGAAGGGGGCCGCGGTCGTCGCCGACCATACGGGGAGCCGCCGGTCCCGTAGGGGCAGAGCCTCGAAGGCGGTGCCGGTCTGGTGGAGGTAGGGGGCCCACATCGGGGTGTGGAAGCCGGAGCGGAAGGGCATCTCCTGGGCCCGTACGCCCTGTCCGGCGAGTCGGCGTACGGCCTCGGCCAGCGGCCGCGGCGCACCGCAGATCACCGACTGGTGCGGGCAGTTGTCATGGCTGACCGCGATCCGCTCCAGGCCCGCGAGCGCGTCGGCCGCCTGCGGGGCCCCGCAGCCCAGGGCCGCGTAGACCAGGTCGGGTACGGCGAGGGAGCCGGGCCGCAGCGAGTCGAGGAAGGCGTCCACGGCCTGCGGCGGATACATACCGGCGACCACCATGGCGGTCCACTCACCGAGGCTGTGCCCGGTCAACAGGTCGGCGGATATGCCCAGTTCGTCCAGTGCGCGGGCGAGCAGCCGGCCGACGGCGAGGGTGTCCACGGCGCGTTCGACCAGGCCGCTGCCGCCGGAGACCGGGGGGCGGGGCAGCGCCATCCGGTCGGCGATGTCGTCCACACGGGGCGGTGGCTCCGCCTCCAGCCCCGGGAAGAGGAAGGCGAGCCGTGCACCTCCTTCCCGGGCGTACGGGCCGAAGAGCGGGCTCGGGGTGAACCACACCTCGCCGCGGCCCCGCCAGGGCAGCGCACGGGCAAGGATCTTGGCGGCCAGGGCACGGCGCCGCGGGGTGGGATCGATCAGGGCGAGCCGACAGGGGCCGTCGGGCACGGGCGTAGGGGCGGCGGCTGGGGCGGGCGCCCCGACGGTGTCAGCCGTCGCGCCGGGCTCCGCCATGTCCCGTAAGGCGTCGGCCAGTTGGCTGGGCGAGTCCGCGGCGAGGAGAACGGTCCGGTCCGGCTCGCTGGTCCGCAGCGAGGCCGTCCGCGAGGGGGATACCTGCGAGGGAGCCCCCGGCACGAGCGTCACCGACGAAGAGGGATTCGGTGAAGCGTGTTCCGGCAAGGGGACCACCGGCGTGGGGGACGTCGGCGCGGGCACCACCGGCGCAGGGGACGTCGGCGCGGGAACCACCGCCGCGGAAGACGCCCCCCGCAAGGCCCTCCCCCACACCCGCCCCCCAGTCGGAGGTGGCGCTGTCGAGCCGCCGCGCCCCGGGGCCTCCTCCAGGACGGCGTGGGCGTTGATGCCGCCGAAGCCGAAGGCGTTGACGGCGGCCCGCAGCGGGGCCGGGCCGGCGTCCCAGGGCTCGGCCTCCGTGACCGGGCGCATCCGGGTCCGTGCCAGGGCCTCGTGCGGCTCGTCCAGGTGCAGTGTGGGCGGCAGGGTCCGGTGGTGGACGGCGAGGGCCGCCTTGATCAGTCCGGCGATACCGGCGGCCTGCATGGTGTGGCCGAGCATCGACTTCACCGAGCCCAGGCCGACCGGCGGCACGCCCGCGCCGGGTGGGCCGAACACCCGGGCCAGGGTGTCGAGTTCGACGCCGTCGCCGACCGGGGTACCGGTGCCGTGGGCCTCCAGCAGGCCGAGCGCCGTCGGGTGCGTCGGGTCCAGCCCGGCGGCCGCCCAGGCCTGCTCCAGCGCGTCGGCCTGGCCCTCCGCCCGCGGGCTCATCAGTCCGGCGGCGCGGCCGTCCCCCGCCACCCCCGTGCCGCGGATGACCGCGTAGACCCGGTCGCCGTCGCGCTCGGCGTCGGCCAGGCGTTTGAGGACGACGACCCCGGTGCCTTCGGACAGCAGGGTGCCGTCGGCCCGGCGGTCGAAGGGGCGGATGCACTCGGTGGGGCTGAGCGCCCGCAGCTGGGTGAAGACGCTCCACAGGGTGGCGATATGGCAGTGGTGCACGGCTCCGGCGACCACGAGGTCACAGCGGCCGGCGGCCAGCAGGTCGACCGCCTGCGCCACGGCCAGCAGGGAGGAGGCGCAGGCCGCGTCGAGGGTGTAGGCGGGGCCGCGGAAGTCCAGCCGGTTGGCGGTGCGGGCGGCGGTGAAGCTGGGGACCAGGCCGATGGAGGCCTCGGGCTGTTCGGGGCCGAGGCGTGACTGGAAGGCCTCCCGCACCGCCGCGATCCTCGACTCGTCCCATTCCGGAGCGAGTTCGCGCAAGGTGACGGCGAGCTGGTGGGCCGTACGGACCCGCTGGTCGAGGCGTGCGGTGGCGACGCCCATGAAGCCGCCGCGGCCGAGGATGACACCGATGCGGGAGCGGTCGGCGGGCAGCCGTTCCTGACCGCCCGCGTCGGCGATGGCGTCGGTGATGGTGCGCAGGGCGAGCAGCTGATCGGGCTCGGCGCCGTGGACGGCGGCGGGCATGATGCCGAAGCGGGTGGGGTCGAAGTCGGCCGGGCCGTCCAGGAAGCCGCCCCGCCGGCAGTAGAACCGGTCGCTGCGGGCGGGGCCTTGGGCGCCGTCCGGGTCGTAGTAGATCTCCGGGTCCCAGCGGCCGGGCGGCACCTCGGTGATGCAGTCCGTACCGGCCACCAGGTTGCGCCAGTAGGCGGCGAGGTCCCCGGCGCCGGGGAAGAGCGCCCCCATGCCGACGATCGCGGCGTCCGTGGGCCGGGGGCCGGTCCGCCGGGCCCGGGCCTCACTCATCGCCGGTCGCCTTCCCGCCGGCCTCCGCCGCCAGCACGACTTGGGCCGCCGTGCCGTGGGCCAGTTCGTCCAGGAGGGCGGCGGCCGCGGCATCGGGGTCCAGGAGCGGGATGCCCCGCCGCGCGTAGGCGCGCTCCAGCTCGGGGGTGACCATGCCGCCGCCCTCGGCCGCCCACGGGCCCCAGTCGACGGCCAGGACCCGCCGGGACGTACGGGCCGACCAGGCCGTCGCGAGGGTGTCCAGGGCGTCGTTGGCGGCGGCGTAGTCGGCCTGGCCGCGGTTGCCGAAGACCCCGGCGACGCTGCCGAAGAGGACGAGGAAGCCGGTGTCGTCGCCCACCGCGGACAGCAGATGGCGGGCGCCGTCCACCTTGGTGGCGAAGACCCGGGCGAACGAGGCCGGGTCCTTGTCCCGCAGCAGCTTGTCCGCCAGGGTGCCGGCGCCGTGCACGATCCCGTCGAGGCGGCCGTGCCGGGCCCGGATGTCCCGCACCACGGCGTGCACGGCGGCCTCGTCGGCGACATCGGCCGCGTGGTAGCGCACCGAGGCGGCCGGCGACTCCAGGGCGGCGAGGGTGGCGGCGATCTCGCGGCGGGCCAGGACGGCGCCGGCGGCCGCCTCGATCTCGGCGGGTCGGCGCAGTCCTTGGGCGAGGAGCGCGGCGCGCAGTGCGATGCGGTCGTGGGCGTCGGCGAGGGCCGGGTCCTCCGGACCCTCCGCCAGGGGTGTCCGGCCGAGGAGTTCGATGTGGCACCCGTGGGCGCGGGCCAGGGCGAGGGCCGTGCGGGCGGTGATCCCGCGGGCCCCGCCGGTCAGCAGCACCACGGACCCGGCGCCGAGCGGCGGCCGCCCGAGGACGGCCCGGCCGACGGTGAGCGGGGTGGGGACGGTGCGCAGGGTGGTGCGGGTGCCGTTGGTGCGGCCGACGACGACCGGTTCGCCGGGGGCGCACAGTTCGGCGAGGAGATGGGCGGCGATCCGTTCGGGGCGGTCCTTGGGGTCGAGGTCCACGGCGCGGATCAGGACGTCGGGGTATTCGAGGGCGGCCGTGCGGGCGAAGCCGCGCAGTCCGGCGCCGGGCAGCGGGTCGGGGGCGTCCGCGGTGGCGTCCTGGCCGAATCTGCCGCCGGCCGCGGTGGCCAGCAGCAGGCTGCGGACCCCGCCGGTCAGGGCGGTGCGCCACCCCTCGAACTGTCCGGGCAGTACGGCGCCGCCCGCCCGCAGGGCGCTGAGGTCCACGACCCCGCCGACCCCCTCGGCGACGCACCGGGCCAGCCGCTCGGCGGGAACGGTACGCACCCGCGCGCCATGGCTCTCCAGCAGCGCGGCGAGCGCCAGCGCCACGCCCTGCCCGTCCTCCACCACGACGAAGTCGCGGCCCGCCACCACCTCGGCGGGCGGCCGGGCGGCGGGCGGCCCGAGCGTGGTGACCCGGACCAGGGAGCGGGTGGGGCGCAGCGGGGCCGCGCCGGGGCCGGGGTCCTCCAGGGCGGCCGGTGGGCCGGTGGTGGGCGGGTGACTCGTAGCGGGTGCGGTCCTGGCGGGCTGCGCGGCCGCAACCGGCGCTACTGGTATGACGGGTGCGACCGGTGCGGTTGGTGTGACCGGCTCCCCCGGTGCGGGCACGGGACCCGCAGCCGCCGGCGAGGGCCCGGCCGATGTCAGCGGGGGCTCGGCGCGGGTGGCCGCGATCCAGTCGACGATGCCGCTGATGGTCTTGACGCGGGCGAGCTGTTCCACGGCCGACTCCGAGGCCCCGTCCGCGTCCTGCGGCAGCCCGATCCGGTCGGCCAGCGCACCGATGATCTCCACCCGCTTGATGGAGTCCACCGACAGGTCCGCCTCCAGGTCGAGCCCGGGGTCGAGCATCTCGTGGGGGTACCCGGTCCGCTGGTGGATGATCTCCCGTACGGCATCGAGGAGTTCGGCAGCACTCAGCGGCGGCTGCGGCACGGTGACGGGCGGCGCCTGCCCGGCCGTGGCGTCGGCAGCGACGGCAGACCCGCCACCGGCACCAACACCCACACCGAATCCGTCTCCGGCCGCCCCCGTCCCGGTCTCGCCAGGTGCGCTATGGGCAAGGGCCGCCCGTCCCGGAACGAGCGCGGCATCGACACTCCGTACCCCCTCACCGACCCCGACGCCCCCACCCCCCTCCCCCAAGTACCGCAACACCACGTCCCGTTGCGCCGCCACCAGCTCGCGCGTGGTGCGCAGATACTCCAGCACGGCGGCGTTGCGGGCAGCGGTCTCGCCCGCGGCCACACCGCCGTCCGGCAGCGCGCCCGCCCCGGACGGCTCACCCGCCGACCGCGCCGCGCCCATATCGCCCGTCCGGGTCTCCACCCGTCGTGCCGGGCGCAGTCCGCCGGGCAGGCAGGCGCCGTCGGCGGTGCGTACCGTGTGGCCGTTCACCAGCCAGCCGGGGCGGCGGGGCGGCGTGGCGGGCAGGGGTTCTGTACGGCCGTGGAAGAGCGCCTCCGGGTCGACCGGGACGCCGGCCGCGGCGAGTTGGGCCAGGACGTGGGGCAGCCGGGCCAGTCCGGACTCGCCCGGTACGTCCAGAGCCAGCGCGGTGTGCGGACGTCCGTCCAGGATGCGCCCGACCAGGCCGGTGAGCACCCGGCCGGGACCTGCCTCGACGAAGGTGCGTACCCCGGCGGCGTACATGTCCTCGATCTGCTCGACGAAGCGCACCGGTGCGGCGACCTGGTCGGCGAGGGTGTCCCGCACCGCGGTCGCCTCGCGGGCGTAGGGGCGCGCGGTGCTGCCGGACCAGACCGGGAGGGCGGGGGCGGTCACCTCGGTCGCGGAGAGCTCCGCGGCGAGTGTGTCGCGGGCGGCGCCGAGTTGCGGGCTGTGGAACGCGCAGGCGACCGGCAGGCGGCGCGCCTCGGTGCCGGCCGTGCGCAGCGCGGCCACGGCGGCTTCCACGGCGTCCGTGGGGCCCGAGATGACGCTCTGTTCGGGCGCGTTGTGGTTGGCGACGACCACGCCGGTGTCGCCGGTCAGCTCCCGTACCCGGTCCGGCGTGGCCACGACGGCGGCCATCGCGCCGGGGTCGTCGCCGGCGGCGGAGAGGATCGCCTCGCCGCGGCGGGCGCTGAGCCGGAGCAGTGCCCGGGTGTCGTAGGCGCCCGCCGCCCAGAGGGCGGTCAGCTCGCCGTAGGAGTGCCCGGCGGTGCAGTCGGGGCGCACGCCGAGCGTGGTGAGCAACCGGTGGGCGGCGGCGGAGGCGAGGCCGAGGGCGGGCTGGGCGACGCGGGTGTCGGTGAGGGCGGCCTGCTGGGCGGCCCGGTCCTCGGCGGTGAAGGCGGCGGGCGGGAACATGGCAGCGACACAGTCAGGATCGGCGGCGTCCAGGAGGCCGCGGAGCGCCGGGAAGGCAAGGAACAGCTCGCCGAGCATGCCGGTGCGCTGGCTGCCCTGTCCGGGGAAGAGGAAGGCGAGCAGGCCGGGGTCGGTGTCCCGTTCGCGCAGGTACACGCCCTCGGCGGCGGCGCGCTGGCGGGCCTGGGGCAGCTTGGCGGCGAGATCGTCGAGGTCGTCGGCCACCACGCAGACCTGGACCGGCCCGTCCGCCGCCGCGGTCTCGGCGGCCAGGTCGCGCAGCGGCCACGGGCGTCCGGCCCGGTCGTTCTCCGCCTGGCGGGCGGCGAGGCGCTCCATGGCCCGCACGGCGGCGGCGCGGTCGGTGCCGCGGAAGCAGAACAGTTCGGCGGGCCACTCCGTCAGGGCGTGGGCGGGTTCGGGGGCGCCGTCGTAACCGGCGAGCACGGCGTGGTAGTTGGTGCCGCCGAAGCCGAAGGCGCTGACTCCGGCGATGCGCCGCGCCGCCGGGACCGGCCAGGGCCGGGCGTGTCCGGTGTCGAAGCGGAACGGGCCGGTGTGCGGCTCGGCCGGCCGGGTCAGATGCAGGGTCGGCGGGCGCACCCCGGTGTGCACGGCGCGGGCGGCCTTGATCAGTCCGGCGAGTCCGGCCGCGCATTTGGTGTGCCCGATCTGCGATTTGACCGAGCCGAGGGTGCAGCTGCCGGGGGCGGCTCCGGCGGTCTCGAACAGCTCGGTGAGGACGGCGAGCTCGGTGGCGTCGCCGACGACGGTGCCGGTGCCGTGGGCTTCGAGGAGGCCGACCTGGGCGGGGCTGATCCCGGCGCGGCGGTAGGCGCGGTCCAGGGCCCGCCGCTGGCCCTCGGGCCGGGGCGCGGTCAGCCCGAGGGACCGTCCGTCGCTGGAGGTGCCGACCGCCTTGACGACGGCGTAGATCCGGTCGCCGTCCCGTTCGGCGTCGGCGAGCCGCTTGAGGACGAGGCAGCCGACGCCCTCGCCGAGCGCGATCCCGTCGGCGGCCGCGTCGAAGGGGCGGCAGCGGCCGGTGGGCGACAGGGCCTGTACGGAGGCGAACATCAGGTAGTCGTTGATGCCGTTGTGCAGGTCGGCGCCGCCGCACAGCGCCATGTCGCTGTCGTGGTCGCGCAGTTGGCGGCAGGCCAGGTCGAGGGCGGCGAGCGAGGAGGCGCAGGCGGCGTCCACCGTGCAGTTGGCGCCGCCCAGGTCGAGTCGGCTCGCGATGCGTCCGGCGATGACGTTGGCGAGCACGCCGGGGAAGGAGTCCTCGGTGAGCCGGGGCAGTTCGGCGTCGAGGGCGGGCGGCAGGTCGCCGAGGTAGGACGGGTGCAGTGCGCGCAGCCCGTAGGCGCCCGCGAGTTCGGTGCCCGCTTCGGCGCCGAAGACGACGCTGGTGCGGGCCCGGTCGAAGTCGCGGCCGGCGTATCCGGCGTCGGCCAGGGCCTTGGCGGCGGCGTCGAGGGCGAGCAGCTGTACGGGTTCGATGCCGGTGAGGGAGGCCGGCGGGATGCCGTGGGCGAGGGCGTCGAAGGGCACGTCGGGCAGGAAGCCGCCCCAGCGCGAGGGGGTGCGCTCGCCGGCCCGTGCGGGGTCGGGGTCGTGGTAGGTGGCGGCGTCCCAGCGCTCGGCGGGCACCTCGGTGACGGAGTCGGCGCCGGTGACGACATTGGACCAGTAGCGGGCCGTGTCGGGCGCGCCGGGATAGCAGCAGGCCATGCCGACGATGGCGATGTCCAGCGGCGTCTCCTCCGGGCCCCGGTCCGCGGCGGGCGACGGGAACTCCAGGGCCCGTGAGGCGAGTTGGGCGGTGGCGCCGTCGGTCACGGCGGTGTGCAGGGCGGCGAGGGTGGTGGTGGCGCGGCGGGCGGTGGCGGCCTGGCCGAGCATGTACAGGCCCTCGCGGAGCTGTTCGGGCTCGGCCACGGGCGCGGGCGGGCCGCCGTCCGTGTGCCGCAGGCCTTTGCTCGCGATCCGCAGCCGTCCGAGGTTGCGCCGCTCCAGCTCCTCCCACCGGGCCCGGGGGTCCGTGCCGTCGGCGGCCAGGCGCCGTTCGGCCGCCGCGAAGTCCTCGGTGTAGGCGGTGTCGGCGCAGCGGGTGGCGTGGCCCGGTGCGGTGCGCAGCAGGACGGTGCGGTCGCAGGCCAGAGCGGTGTCCTGGAAGCCGGGGAGGACGGCGCCGGTGGCCACGGCCTCCTCCGTGAAGAGGTAGGCGGTGCCCATCAGGACGCCGACGCGGGCGCCGAGTGCGCTGAGCGGGGCGGCGGCGGCCGCGGCCATGGCGGCCGAGCGGGCGTCGTGGATGCCGCCCGCGAAGAGCACGTCCAGCCCCTCGGCCGTCCCGCCGTGGGCGCGGGCATGGGTGATCAGCCGCTCGGTCTGCTCCTCCCACAGCGGGAAGCTGGCCCGGGGGCCGATGTGGCCGCCGCACTCCTGCCCCTCGAAGACGAACCGCCGGGCGCCCTCGGCGAGGTAGCGCTCCAGCAGTCCGGGCGCGGGGACATGGAGATAGGTGCGGGTCCCGGCGGCTTCGAGGGGCGCGGCCTGGGCGGGGCGGCCGCCGGCGATCAGGGCGTACTCGGGGGCGAACTCGGCGACCGCGGCGAGCTGTTCGCGCCGCAGCTCGGGCGGGGCGAAGCCGAGCAGGCCGACGCCCCAGGGCCGGTCGCCGAGCCGCTCGGCGGTCTCGGCCAGCAGCCGGCGCACCTGGGAGCCGTCCATGACGGCGAGGGCGAGAAAGGGCAGCCCGCCCTCGGCGGCGACGGCGGCGGCGAACCCGGCCTCGTCGCTGACCCGCGTCATCGGCCCCTGGGCGACGGGGAGATGGCGGGCGCCGGGCCGCGGGGCGAGCGGGCGGAGGCGGGCCGCGGTGTCGAGGTGGCCGGTGAGGGCGGCCCGTACGGCCTGCACGATGCCGCCGGTGGTGCGGTGGCGGGCGGCGAGCCGGGCGGCGAAGGCGCCGTCCTGGCCGATGGGGAGCAGCTGGTCTCGCAGGCTCCGGGCGCCCAGGCGGGCGGGGTCGAGGGCCTGGCGGGCGGCCCCGTCCTCCGCTCCCCCGGTCCCGTCGCAGGCCGTGGGCGGGGGGAGGTCCGGGCGGGTGAGGACCCGGTGGCCCGCGACGAGGGTGGTCTCGCTGCCGTCCATGGCGCGGATCGCGGCGGCGACCGCCCGGGGCAGCCGGTCCGCGCCCTCGGTGGTCAGCGCGAGCTGGGAGTCGAGCAGGACCCCGGCCGCTCCGCCGGCGACGGCCGCGGCGGCGGTGTGCGGGCCGATGCCCCCGGCGGCGAGGACCGGGACGGTCACGGCCGGGTCGGCCAGCAGGCGCTGGAGCAGGACACAGGTGGTGAGTTCGCCGACGCGGCCGCCCGACTCGTGGCCGCGGGCGACGAGCGCGGTGACCCCTGCGGCACATGCCGCCGCGGCCTCCCCGGGCGTGGTGACCTCGGCCCAGACGCGGCGCCGCCCGCCGCCGGACCAGTCCTGCGGGCGCCCGGGGGCCGGTCCGGCGCCGGGAGCGGGGGGCGGTTCGGGGGCGGCGCAGGCGCGCGGGTCGGCGAGCAGCACGGTGTCGACCGCCTCGGGCAGATCGGCGGGCGTCAGCGGGCACCCGACCGGTACCCGGACGCCGTACGCGACCCCGGTGAGCCGGGCGAGCGCGGCGCGCGCCGGGCCGGGGTCCCGGCCGAGGTCCAGCAGACCGAGCGCGCCCGCGCGGGCGGCCGCGAGGACGATCCGCTCGCCCGGTTCCTCGAACGGCGAGAGCGCCACGACCAGATCGCGCCCGGCGTCCTCCGGGCGGGCGCTGCCGGCGGTCCGGGCGGCAGCGGCGGGCCCGGTGCCGGAGGGCCCGCCGGACCCGGGGCCGGCGGGCGGGGCGTCCGGGCCGGACGTTCTGGAGAGGGGGGTGCCGGGGAACGGGGGCCGGGGGACCACGGGCGCTCCTTCTGCCGGGGGGCGAACACGCTGACCACTGCCACCTGTGGTACCAGCGGGTAGCCCGCTGATGCCGCGTTGCATCGTGAGGCCACCCCCGTGCACTGTCAACGCAGGTGCAACAGGCGGTAGTTGATTGCGCCAAGGTCACCACGGCGGCCCCCGGACCGCCCCGTGACCCGCACGCCCCCGCGCCGACCTGCGGTTCTCCGCTCCCCGCCGCCCGTGTGCCGGCCCCGCCGGGCCGCTCCGCAGCCGCGGCGGCGACCGAAACCCGACCCCCGGTGCCTCAGCCGGCCCGCAGCGCCCCGGGGTTGGCGCAGTGGACCAGCGGCTCATCGCGCAGGTAGCGGCCGACGTCGGCGGCGACGATCCGTGCGGCCTTGTGCAGGGTGCGGGCCTCCCCGGAACGCGCTCCCCCTGGAGGCGGGCTCAGTCCGCCGTGAGGAGTTGTTCGCACCAGATGGTCTTGCCCTCGCGGGTGTGCCGGGTGCCCCAGCGCTGGGTGAGCTGGGCGACCAGGAGGAGGCCGCGGCCGCCCTCGTCGGAGAGGCGGGCGCGGCGCATGTGCGGGGCGGTGCTGCTGCCGTCGGACACCTCGCAGATGAGGGTGCGGTCCCGGATCAGGCGCAGTTGGAGGGGCGCGGCGGCGTAGCGGATGGCGTTGGTGACCAGTTCACTCACCACCAGCTCGGTGACGAAGCCGGCGCTCTCCAGCCCCCACTCGGCGAGCCGGCCGGTGGCCCAGGAGCGGGCGGTGGCCACGGTCGAGGGATCGACGGGCACGTCCAGGACGGCGACCTGATCCGGGTTCAGGGCCTGGGTACGGGCGATGAGCAGGGCCGCGTCGTCGGCGGGGCGCTCCGGCAGCGAGGTTTCGAGCACCTGGTCACAGAGGGCGTCCAGTGAGGGCGCGGGCTCGGCGAGGGCGCGGCACAGCCGGTCGAGCGCGTCGTCGGGGTCGCCTTCGCGGACGCCGAGCAGTCCGTCGGTGTAGAGCGCGAGCAGGCTGCCGTCGGGGAGTTCGACCTCGGTGGACTCGAAGGGCAGGTCGCCCAGGCCGAGCGGCGGGCCCGCGGGCAGCGCGAGGAGTTGGACGTCGCCCTCCGGGGTGACCACGGCCGGCGGCGGGTGGCCGGCGCGGGCCAGGCAGCAGGCCCGGGTGATCGGGTCGTACACCGCGTAGAGACAGGTGGCCCCGAGGACGGCGTTGTCGCCGATGGACTCGTTGTCCTCGGTGGCGAGCCGGATGACCACGTCATCGAGGTGGGTGAGCAGTTCGTCCGGCGGCAGGTCGACATCGGCGAGGGTGCGCACCGCCGTGCGCAGCCGGCCCATGGTCGCGGCGGCCATGAGGCCGTGGCCGACGACGTCGCCGACGACCAGCGCCACCCGGCCGCCGGACAGCGGGATCACGTCGAACCAGTCGCCGCCCAGACCGGACTGGCCGCCCGCGGGGAGATAGCGGGAAGCGGTCTCGATGGCGGTCCGGGAGGGGAGGCCCTGCGGGAGCAGGCTCCGCTGGAGGGTGAGGGCGGCGGTGCGCTCGCGGCTGAAGCGGCGGGCGTTGTCCAGACAGACCGCGGCCCGGGCGACCAGTTCTTCGGCCAGGAGACGGTCGTCGTCCGCGAAGGGTTCGCTGGTCCGCCGGAAGAAGACGGTGACGCCCAGCGTCATGCCGCGGGCGCGCACCGGGACGCTCATGATCGACTGGAAGCCGTACTCCCGGAACTTGCGTTCCCTGACCGGGTCGTCGGACAGCCAGGACCGCGTCTCGGGGTCCGTGACGCGGTGGATGAGCGACCGGCCGGTCGCCATGCAGCGCACCGGCGGCGAGTGCGCGGGGTAGTGGTCCGCCTCTCCGGGCCGGCGGACCGCCTCGGGGGCGCCTTCGAGGATGGACTGGTTCGCCACCCGGCGCAGCACCACGACACCGGCGAACGCCCTCGGTTCGTCGCCGGTGAGCATCGTCTCCAGCAGGTCGACGGTGACCCAGTCGGCGAGCCGGGGAACGGCGACGGCGGCGAGTTCCTGGGCCGTGCGCGGGACGTCCAGCGTGCTGCCGATCCGGGTGCTGGCCTCGTTCAGCAGGGTCAGCCGCTCCCGGGCGCGGTGCTGCTCGGTGACGTCCGCGACCGTGGTGCACAGTCCGAGAACCGCGCCCAGCGGGTCGTGCAGGGCGGAGGCCGAGACGGAGAAGACCCGTTCGTGGTCGGGGGCGGTGCGTATCCGGCCGTGCAGGCCGTCGCTGAAGACGGGTTCGCCGGTCTCGATCACCTGGCGCATCCGCCGTTCCCATGCCTGGAGATCGGTCCCGGACACGACCTCCAGCAGGCGTGTGCCGCGGCGCTCCGCCTCGGACACCCCGATCAGCTCGCTCATGGCGGCGTTCTGCCGCACACACCGCAGCTCGGTGTCGAACACCGTCACCGCGACCGGGCAGCGGGTGAACAGCCAGTCCAGGACGGTCTGTTCGGCCTCGTACGGGAGGAAGCGGCCCGGCGCCTTCGCCACCAGCAGCCACTGCGCCCGGGCGCTGTGGTCCGTGAACCGGTAGCCCAGCCCTCGCAGCTGGAGCAGACCGCCGTCCTGCCGCCGCGCGGAGAGCCGCCCCGACCAGCCGTCCTGCCCGGCCGGCAGGGCCCAGAACGGCGGGGTGCCGTCGGGGATGAGCAGTTCGGCGGCCGGGCGCCCCACCGCTTCCGCGGCCGGGTATCCGAGCAGCCGCTCGGCGTCCCGGCTCCAGCCCGTGACGGCCCCCCGGTCGTCGATCATGATCACGGGCGCGGGCTCCGTGCCCGACCGCCGTTCGTCCGGAGGGGCGTCGTAGGTGTCCATGGCACCCACCTCACTCGGGCCACCTAGCCTCCAGCATGCCCGAGCCCCCCGCCGCCCTCAAACGCACTGTGTGCCGGGCCATGTGCGAACAGTGCCGGTCAGCGGGCCGGGGCGGCGGGGAGGTGCCGCTGCCGCCTGGACCAGAAGGGCCGGTCGGGCCAGCGGGTCTCCTGGGCGTGCACGGCGCGGTGGCCGTGCTGGTAGGCGGTACGGGCCGTGCCGACCTTGGCCGCGTAGTCGTCCAGGGCCGTCCGGTCGCCGTGCAGCCGGGCGTCGACGGCCCGGCCCGCGCTCAGCCCGGTGTAGAGGGCGGTGAGGATGCCCTGGGAGCTGAGGGGGTCGAAGGCGGCCGCGGCGTCCCCGGCGGCCGTCCAGCCGTCGCCGTGCACCCGGTCCAGATGGGCGCTGTACGCGGCGGCGCGGCGGGGCGGGCGCGGGGCGGTGAGGCCGTGCGGGCGGACCCGGCCGGAGAGGTGCCGGGTGGCCAGCAGCCGTTCGCGGAACCGCTCGCCGCCACGGGCGGCGGCGACGGGCAGGTCGGGGTCGGTGAAGTAGGCGACCAGCCGGTGCCGGGAGGGCAGCAGGGCGGTGTACCACCAGCCGTCCTGGTCGGACTCGACGAGCGAGCGGCCGTCGGCGGGGGTGTGCGGGGCCGGGGCGAGGGTGAGGTGGAGGGCGGTCAGCCGGTCTCCGGTGTGCCGCCGGGCGCCGGAGCGGACGGCGATCGCGGCGCCCCGCCCGGTGGCGTCCACCACCCAGCGGCAGCGCACCGTGCGCGCGCTCCCGCCGGTGCGCTCGCGCAGGGTGAGCCGCCAGGTGCCGTCCGGCCGCCGGGCGGGGCTCCGTACGGCGGTGTGCTCGGCGACCTCGGCGCCGGCCGTGCGGGCGGCGGCGCGCAGCCGCCGGTCGAAGAGCGGGCGGTCCAGGTGCCAGCCGTGGCCGTACGGGTCGTGGAGGGAGTCCACGGCGTGCAGTGCGGGCGAGCCCCAGGCGGACAGCGTGCCGTGGCAGGGCAGATGGCCGCTGCCCAGGACCGGCCCGGCGACGCCGAGGTCGGCGAGCAGCAGCCGGCCCACGGACACCAGTGCCTCGCCGGCCTTGGGCGGGCCGGTGCCGGCGTCGGCCAGCAGGACCGTCCGGCCGGCCCGCGCGAGGGTGAGCGCGGCGGCGCAGCCGGCCGGTCCGCCGCCCGCGACCACGACGTCGTAGGCGGGGCCGGGGCTCACGGGGCGCCGTGGAATGGATCGAGCTTCTCCAGGTATCCGGCGGCGAACTCCGACTCGTCCCGGCCGGTCGCCTCCTTGACCTCCTGGAGCGCCTGTTGGACCAGCATCGCCTCGACGGACTCGGCCGCGACCTCGCCGATCCAGACCTCGGCCACGCCCGCCCGTTGGGGCGCGCCCGCCTCGGGCACCTGGAGGGTGACGAGGTTGGCGCGGTCGAGGGCGGGCGGATAGCCGGGCTCGGACTCCACCTGGAGGTAGCGGGGGAACTTGGCGTCGCCCACGGTGTACTCGTGCGTCTCGACGATGCCGAACTTGTACCAGTCGTCGATCATCTGCCGGCGCTGCTTGTTGACGTCGGTGCCGCGCAGACCGCGCAGCCAGACCGCCCGGTTCTCGAAGGCCTTCTCCCTGGCGCTGTCGTCGGAGCCGCTGGGCGGGGTGTTGACGGTGCCGAAGTCGGCCTGTTTGAGCACGTGGTTGGGCACCTGGGCGGGCCAGAAGGTGGGCAGGTAGGGGCTGTAGCGGGGGCCGAGACCGGACCGCACCTGGTAGCCGGAGCGGCAGCTCGCGGCGTCGCACTGCCAGGGGGCGGCCATCCAGCGGGTGAGGCCGCCCGGCTCCTGTGCGTGCAGCGGCCCGTTGCTGCCCAGGGCGACCTGGACGGTGAGCACGTCCCCGTAGTCGGGTTCCGGGGTGTTCGGGGCGCGGTGCCGGATGCGGAAGGGCTCGGAGTACAGGGTCTTGTGCCGCATCGGCCAGGTGACCTCGCAGCCCGGGTGGAACGCGTCGGCGGCGCAGTTCTCCAGTGCGCCCCGGTCCAGCAGCCCCGGCTGCGCGGCGACCGGCGCCGCGTCCACGTCCGGGTGGCCCTTACGGGGCGGGCCGGGGGTGAACCGGCCGTCGGCCCAGCGGGCCAGCATCCGGTCCTGTTCTCCGGAGATCTTGATGTGCTGGCGGACGGAGGTGGGCCTGCCGCTGGACATGGCGTCGCCGTAGAGCCACGGCCAGGGCAGCGGGGAGGTGCCGTCCCGTTCGTAGTCACGCATCTGGACATAGACCTGGCGGCGGAGTTCCCGGCCGGCCTCGCCCGGGTCGTTGAGCCGCTTGCGCAGGGCCGGGTCGCGGAAGTCGTGCGGGCCCGCCCAGCCGTACTGGGCGGCGAAACCGTGGTTGACCCACTGCAGATCGCAGAACCGGCCGAGCAGCGGCTCGATGTGCTCCGGGTACGAGACCTGCTGCACGGCGGGCAGGGTCCGGTCGGTGACGAAGACGTCGTAGAGCAGGTCGTAGAGGGTGCGGACGGTCTTCACGCCGGGTGCGAAGTGCGGCGGGGCGACCACGGCCCAGGCCGGGCCGGCGGTCTTCGTGACGCCCGCGATGGTGACCTCCGCCGTGACCGGGCCGTCGGACACGTCGTCGTACCAGGTGTCGTTGTTGACGACACCGGAGATCGGCTTCTCGGGGTTGGCGTAGGAGGCCGACTTGCCGGCGCCGCCGACGACCAGCAGACGGCCGTCGGTCTGGGTGGCGATCGACCCCAGCGGGACCGCGCGGTTCATGATCTTCCCGGCGAGGGCGACGCTCTCGTGCAGGGAGGCGCGGATCTGCTTGCGCCCGGCGTCGATGACGAGCTTCTTGCGCTCCGCTCCCTTGACGTCGAAGTTCCGCCGGCGCAGCTGGGTGGTGGTCAGGTTGAGGGCCTCACGGATGTCGAGCGCGAGGTGGAACTGGTACCAGGCGGCCTTCTTGTTGGCCAGGTGCACCGACCACTTGATCTCGGTCACGCCCGCTTCGCCCAGCTTGAGTTCCCGGACGGCCTCCCCCGCCTGGTTGTAGCCGTAGACCCGGAACCGGGCGGCCTGCCGGATGACCCTGCCCGAGCCGTCCTTGTACGAGCCGGGCGGCAGCGGCGGCTGGTCCGGGGACTCCGGGCCGATGAACGGAGGCTGGTCGCTGTTGCCGACCCGGGCTATGCCGATCGCGGGATGGATCTTGATCCGGACGATCTGCGTGTCCATCGAGGAGCCTTTCGCTGGGCGCGGGTGATCCCCCCGACGGCTCCAACCTGGATCAGCCCGCTGCCCGCGGTGACGTCCTGGCATCGCAATGGATGAACGGATTCACCCCTTCGGGTCGGCGGCGCCCGGTGCCCCGTGTCCCCGCGCCGCGGCCGGCACGGCACCGTGGACCGCTCCGGTCAGCCGTCGGCGAGCCCGAGCAGCGCGGGCTCCCCGGCCAGCTCACGGAAGGCCGCCCGCGGGTCCTTCAGCAGCTTGCGCTCGGTGAGGTCGAGCAGCCCGCAGACGGCGCTCACCTCGGCGGCCACCGTCCCGTCGGCCTTGCGGACGGTCTGCTCGATCCGGAAGGTCTTGCCCGCACCCCAGACGAACGCGCAGCTCACCTCGACCTCGTCACCAGCCCGCAGCTCCCGCAGGTAGCGGATGGTGGTCTCGACGGTCACCGGGCCGACCCGGCGCTCCACCATGGTGCTCTGGCGGATGCCGCTCGCCTGGAGCAGCGACCAGCGGGCGTGCTCGGCGTACTGCAGATAGACGCTCTGGTTGAGGTGGCCCTGGGTGTCCGTCTCGTAGCCGCGCACCGTGATCTCCACGGTGAACGGCTCCGCCGCGTCGGTACCGACCGCCGGCTCCGCCGCTTCTGTCACGTGCTGCCTCCCGCTCCCCGTAGGCACCGGTTCGCCCCCTCGGGCCCCCGGGCCTCATTGGCCACTGGCTTCACATCGTAGGTGGGGTGGTCAAGGGGCCGGCGGCCTGCTCGCTGCTACCGGGCCCCGGCCTGTAGGCGATGACCGGGGCCCGGTGGCAGCGAGGGGACGGACACGTCAGGGGCTGCCGGTCTTGAGCCGCAGGTTCCACTTCTCCAGGGCCTCACCGACCGGCTGGAAGATGGTGAGGGTGGCACCGCCGAAGGCACCGCAGCCGGCGGCACCACCCCCCGAGTGCACCCCCAGCGCCTTCGGGGCGTTGGGCTGGGTGACATACGAACCGCCCGAATCCCCGGGCGCGGAGCAGGCGTTGGTGAACGACAGGCCCTCGATGACCGTGTTGCCGTAGTCCACGGTCTGCTCGACCCGGGTGATCTCCCCGCAGTGCCAGCCGCTGCTCTGCCCGGAGTGGCACAGCGACATACCGACCAGGCCCTCCTGCGCACCGGTGACGGTGACCGGCGCACCGCCCTGCCCGGCCACGTTCGCGCTGACCGTCCAGTCCGGCTGGTCGACTTCGACCAGTCCGAAGTCCCCCTCGCGCCCGTTGATGCTGTGCCCGCCGCCCTCGTTGGAGGTCCCCATCCGGCTGCCGTCCTTGCCGTACGCGGGCTGGTCGGCGGTGAGGGTGCAGTGGCCGGCGGTCAGGAAGCCCTGGAAGTCTCCCGGGCCGGTCACCGAGAAGCCGATGGAACAGATGCCGTCGTTGCCGGGCATCCAGCGCTCCCCGCCGACCACCGTGCCGCCCTGCTGACGCGGTGTCTGGTCGGTGCGCTCGACGGTGACCGGAATCTTCGTGCGCGCCCCCATCGCACGGACGCCGTGCTCGAAGACGGCGGTCCGGGCGGTGTGCCGGGTGCGGTCGACGCGGACCACGACACCGTTGGCACGCTCGTCCACGCCCCAGCCGGTGACGCCGGGGACCCCGTCGCCGGCCCGGCCGGTGATCTGCCGCACCAGGGCGGTGAGCGCGGCGCGGCTGTGCGGCACCGTTTTGGGGACCGCCCCGGCGGCGCGCACCACCTGGGCGTCGGCGGCGCCGGTGACCGCGACGACGAGCTTGCCGGTGGTCCGGTCGAACCACATCCCGGCGGGCGGGGTGCTCAGCGCCCGCCGCACGGCCGCAGCGGCGCGGTGCGCGTCGGTCTCCTGCGCGAGCCGGGTCCGTACCTGCACCGCGGTCAGCCCGAGGTCGCGGCGCATCGCGTCGAGCATGCCGCGGGGCGAGGGACGGGACGCCGGGCCGGGCCGGGACTCACCGTGCGCCGGGCTGAACGGCCCGAGGGCCGCCGCGACGGCGGCGACGGTCGCGCCCCAGAGAGCTGCCTTGTGAAAGCGGCGTTGCATCGGGGATCTCCTCGCGGTGTCGAGTGCACGTCGGACCGATGTGGTGAGGGTGCTCGACACCGGGGCGTGCGGCACGAGGGTGCCCTGGGCATCATGTCCGGGTGTTCGACGAACCCGGCCGCCAAGTCCCCACCGCCCACGGCACGGTGGCGTTCCGGCAGCTCCCGGAGGCCCTGCGCAACGTGACCTACTCGGGTGCCCGCCATCCGGGAGCGACGACACCTGAATGCCCGTCACACACGGCTGAAGGGGCGGCCGGTGCCCCCGGCCGCCCCGCCCCGGGCCCCTTCGACGACCTGGCCGGCGGCGCGAACTGCCAGCGCTACGCCTACGCCGTGCTGCGCCACTTCGGCCTGCTGATCCCCCCGTTGCGCTCGGCGGAACTCTGGGCCGACACCGTCGCGACGCACCGGGTGGACCGTCCGCGACCGCTGGACCTGGTGCTGTTCGACGGCGGCCCGGCCGACGACCGGCCACCGGGCTACGGTGCGCACGTGGGGGTCCACCTGGGCCCCGACCAGGTCCTGCACCTGTGCCGGGAGGCCGGCCGGCCCGTCGTGTGGCGCTACCCGGACTTCGCGGCACGGGCGCGCTACCGGCGCCTCCTGGGCGTCAAGCGGGCGGGGCGGGCCGGGCGGGGCGTCGCGGACACGCCCCGGGAGCCCTGAGCGTCAGAAGCCTCCGCCGTCGAAGCCGCCGCCCCCGCCGAAGCCACCGCCGTCGCCGAAACCGCCGCCGTCGCCGAAGCCGCCGCCGAAGTCACCGGCGTTGAAGTCGGAGCCGGAGTAGTCACCGCCCTCGGCACCCGCACCGCCGTAGTCGGCGCCATAGGCGGCGGACGACATCATCATGTTGCCGAGCAGGGTGCCCACCAGGAGGCCGGGCAGCAGGCCGCCGCCGAAGTAGCCGCCGGCCCAGGGGCCGTAGGCCGGGCCCGCGTCCCAGTAGGGGCGGTCGCCGCTCGCGGTCCTGACCGTACGGGCCAGCGGCTCCCGCCCGTCGTCCATCCGGCTCTTGTCCGCGGCACAGACCGGCACGGTGCGCTCGGCGCCGCCCTCCGGCGCCCACCGGACGTCCACGACGGACGGGCCGTGGCGCGGGTCGAAGAAGCAGGGCAGCCGACGCTCGGGCAGCGGCCTGCCCTCCCGGCGTGCGGCGAGGGTGGCCAGTGAGAAGCGGCCGTCCTCCAGGGCCTGGGTCACCGCCTGCACCTCGCCGGGGTGCTGGGCCCCCGCCATCGCCGACTTGGCGCTCTCGTAGGAGTCCAGCGCACGGCTGTAGTCCGCGCGCATCGCGTCGTCGGCGCCGGTCTCACCAGGGTGGAAGTCGAGCCGGTCCAGCTCCTCACCGAAGGCGGTGATGTCCTCGTCGACGACGATCCGCAGGTCCTCCAGCGCGGCCCGCTCCTCCTCGATCCGCCGCCTGCGGTTGCGGCGCGCGATCGCGTAGGCGCCACCGCCGCCGACGGCCACCAGCACCCCGAGTCCGATCGCCGTGCCGGTGCCGAAGCCGCTGTCGCCGGTGCCGCCCCAGGAGGCGGGGGCCCGGCCGTGCGCCGACCGTGCCGCCGTGTCGACGAAGCTGTTCAGGCGCTCGTTGACGGTCGGGTAGGCGGAGCCCTTGACCGATCCGACGAGGTTCTGCACCGCGTTGCGCGACATCACCCGGGGGTCGGCGCCGGCGTTGAAGCCGTTGCCGAGTTCGACGGCGTAGACGCCGCTGACGCCGACCTTGGTGCGCAGGTTCTGCAGCAGAGTGCCGGGCGGGTACTCGGCGGCCCGCGGCAGCACCGCGACGAAGATCGGCTTGTCCGCGTCCTTGATCTTCTTGGCCAGGGCGTCGGCCTGGGCGTCGGAGAGCTGGTCGGCGGCGCGCGGATCGACGTACACCGGGCCCTTCTCCAGGGCCGCCGCGGCCTCGTCGAGTCCGCCGGCGGCTTGGGCACGGGGTGCCATCGCGGCGGCCACCGCCAGCAGCGCGGCCAGCAGCAGCAGGACTGGTCCGATCAGCGCACGACGAGTTGCGGTCTTCATGTGTTCGACGCTACCCGAACCGCACTTTCAGGACATCACCGGAGTCCCACCCGATGTGGTCCGGAGCGGTGGATTCTCCCCCGCGCCGGGGGTGCTGTCGCGCCGGCGATGGCCATCCAGGTGATCGCTCAGCGCGTCGTTTTTGGCGCCCGGAGTGCCGGGGATGTTGGGCTCGCCACGCCCCCCGAGGAAACGAGGAACGATGTGCAGGGCCACCTCGATGGCCACCAATCTGGCCGTCGCCGTCGCCACCACCGCCGTCGGCTGCATGCTGGTGATCTCCCTGGCACCGTCACACCCGGACACCGGGGAGCGCGGTCCCGCGGCCGGCACGGCGATGGCAGCGACATCCGGCCATGCCGGCTCGGCCGCGCGGGCCGCCACCTCCGCCCTCGGCGCGACCGCCACCGCCAGTTCCGGCCCCGAGGAGTTCGCCTCGCCGACGACGGGGCGGATCGAGGTGACCGCTCCGGAGCCCGGCGTCGACTACAAGGCGCACGGCAGTTTCGCGGTGGCCTGGATCAACACCACGGGCGAGCAGGTGGACATCTGGCTGCACACGGCGACCGGCCAGGGCGAATCGGAGCGGGTGGCGCTGGTCGCGACCCGGGCCGGTGCCGGGCGGACCGGCGAGGCGCTCGTGACGCTGCCCAGGGTGCCGCCGGGCCCGCGCTACTTCCTGGAGGTGGCCACCGCCGGCGACGGCGCGGTCCGCGACTTCACCCGGACCTTCGCCATCACCGAGTGACCGGTGGCCGCCGGACGCAGCCGGCCGGCGGCCACCCTGCCCGGCCTACGGCGCGGGGATGCCGACCAGCCCCGCCAGGGCGTCCCGGTGCCGCCCCGGCGACCCGAGGGCGAGTTCGTCGCTCTTGGCCCGCTTGAGGAAGAGATGGGCCGGGTGCTCCCAGGTCATGCCGATGCCGCCGTGCAGCTGGACGCACTCCTGCGCGGCCCGGACGGCCACCGGCGCGCAGTACGCCTGGGCGACGGCCACCGCCACCGGGGCGTCGGGGCTGCCGGTGGCGAGGGCGTCGGCGGCGTTGCGGGCGGCGGCGCGGGCCGAGGCCACCTCCAGCCAGAGGGCGGCCATCCGGTGCTTGAGCGCCTGGAACGAGCCGACGGGGCGGCCGAACTGGGTGCGCTCGGCGGTGTGGCGCACGGTCTCCGTCAGACACCATTCGGCGAGGCCCAGTTGCTCGGAGGCGAGCAGACCGGCACCGGTGAGCAGGGCACGGTCGACGGCGGCGCGGGCGCGGTCCCCGTGGGCCAGGAGGCGGCCGGGGGCACCGTCGAAGGTGAGGTGGCCCAGGGGGCGGGTGAGGTCGAGCGGGGTGACGGTGTCGGTGCGCACCCCGTCCGCCGCGGCCGCCACCGCGTAGAGGGCCGGACCGTCGGGGCCCTGGGCCGGGACGAGCAGGAGTCCGGCGGCCGCGGCGTCGGCGACCGAGGTCACCCGGCCGGTCAGCCGACCGTCCGCATCAGCCCGTACGGACGCCCGGCCGGGCAGCCCGCCGGGCGCGGTGGGCAGCGGCACCGCGAGCACGCCGACGGTGCGGCCCTCGGCGAGCGCGGTGAGGGCCGCGGCGACGTCCTGCCGGTCGTGGTCGCAACCGAGCAGGGCGGTCACCGCGAGGACCGCGCTGGTCAGATAGGGGACGGGCGCGACGGAGCGGCCGGTCTCCTCCAGGACGACGGCGGCCTCGCGGGCGCTCGCACCCGCCCCGCCGAGCTTCTCGGGCACCAGCAGGCCCGCGGTGCCGATCTCCGTGGCGAGGGCGTGCCACAGGCCGGTGTCGTAGGCGGCATCCGACTCCAGGCCGGCGAGCACGGTGGCCGGATCGCTGCGGTCGGCGAGCAGCCGCCGTACGGAGGCGCGCAGCGCGTCCTCGTCCTCGGAGTACAGGAGGTCGGGGTCGGCGCCGGGCAGGGTGGTCCCGTCGTTCATCGGGGGAGGTCCTTCCACGCGACGTCCTTGTCGGTGCGCGGCTCGGGCGGCAGGCCCAGCACGCGTTCGGCGACGATGTTGAGCAGCACTTCCGAGGTGCCCCCTTCGATGGAGTTCCCCTTGGCGCGCAGATAGCGGTAGCCGGCCTCGCGGCCGGTGAAGTCGACGCCGTCGGGGCGGCGCATCGTCCAGTCGTCGTAGGTCAGTCCGTCCTCGGCGAGGAACTCCACCTCCCAGCCGCTGATCTCCTGGGCGAGCCGGGCGAAGGCCAGCTTCATCCCGCTGCCCTCGGGGCCGGGCTGGCCCTTGGTGAGTTGCTGGCGCAGCCGCTCGCCGGTGAGCCGGGCGACCTCGGCCTCCACCCACAGCGTCAGCAGCCGCTGGTGCAGGTCGTGGGTGCGCAGTTCGGGCCGCGCGCGCCAGTCGGCGGCGGCCACGCCGATCATGCCGCCCTCGCGGGGGATGCGGCTGCCGCCGATGGCGACCCGCTCGTTCATCAGCGTGGTCTGGGCGACCTTCCAGCCCTCGCCGACCGCACCGAGGCGGTGGGCGTCGGGGATGCGGACGCCGGTGAGGAAGACCTCGTTGAACTCGGCCTCGCCGGTGATCTGCCGCAGCGGCCGCACCTCGACGCCGGGGTCGGTCATGTCGCACACGAAGTACGTGATGCCGCGGTGCTTGGGGACGTCGGGGTCGGTGCGGGCGATCAGGATCGCCCAGCGGGCCTGATGCGCGCTGGACGTCCAGACCTTCTGGCCGTCGACGGTCCAGTCTCCCCCGGTCCCGTCCGCTCCCGCGCCCTCGCGCACCGCCCGGGTCGCCAGCGCCGCCAGGTCGGAGCCGGCGCCGGGCTCGCTGAACAGCTGGCACCAGACCTCCTCGCCGGTCCACAGGGGGCGCAGGAACCGCTGCTTCTGCTCGTCGGTGCCGAAGCGCAGGAGGGTGGGCGCGGCCATGCCGAGGCCGATGCCGATCCGGCCGGGGTCGTTGTCGGGGGCGCCGGCCGCCGCCAACTCGGCGTCCACGACGGCCTGGAGGGAGCGCGGCGCGTCCAGCCCGCCGAGCCCCTCGGGGAAGTGGACCCAGGCGAGCCCGGCGTCGAAGCGGGCGCGCAGGAAGTCCAGCCGCCCGGTGGCGGCCGGAGGATGGGCGGCGAGCAGCGCGGCGGTGCGGCGGCGCAGGTCGTCGGCGTCGGTCATCGGGTCTCCTCCGCTCCGGGGACCACCACGAGCCGGCCGACGGAGGTGCCGTCGGCGACCCGCTGGACGGCGTCGGCGGCCTCTTCCAGCGGGACGCGCCCGCCGATCAGCGGCTTGACGACGCCCTGGGCGGCGAGCTTGGTCAGCTCCTCGTGGCAGGCGTCGACGGCGGCCGGGTCCTTGGTGTTGTACAGGCCCCAGTGGAGGCCCAGGATCGCGTAGTTCTTCACCAGCGCGTGGTTGAGGGCCGGGGTGGGGATGGCGCCGCCGGCGAAGCCGACGACGACGATCCGGCCCTCGAAGGCGATGCACTTGACGGACTTGGCGTACGCCTCGCCGCCCACGGGGTCGTAGACGACATCCGCGCCGCGGCCGCCGGTGGCTTCCTTCACGGCGGCGACGAGGTCGTCGGAGCGCCGGTCGAGGACGAGATCACAGCCCAGCTCGCGGGCGGTCCGGGCCTTGTCGGCGCCGCCCACCACGCCGATCACCGTCGCGCCCGCCGCCTTGCCGAGCTGTACGGCGGCGCTGCCGACCCCACCCGCCGCGGCGTGCACCAGCAGTGTCTCGCCGGCCTGGAGCCGGGCGCGGCGGTGCAGTCCGAACCAGCCGGTCTGGTAGCCGATGTGCAGCGCGGCGGCCTCGGCGTCGTCCAGGGCCTCGGGGGCCGGACGGACGGTCGCCGCGTCGACGACCACGCGTTCGGCGAAGCCGCCGTCCGGCAGCGGCGGCTGGGCCAGCACCCGCGTCCCGGCAGCGGCGTCCACGCCCTCCCCCGCGGCGAGCACCTCGCCGCAGATCTCCACGCCCGGGGTGAACGGCAGCGGCGGCCGCACCTGGTACTGGCCGCGGCACAGCAGCGCGTCCGGGAAGTTGACGTCGGCGGCCCGCACCCGCAGCAGCAGCTGCCCCGGTCCCGGCTGCGGGTCCGGCACCTCCTCCAGCCGCATCACCGCTCGCGGCTCACCGTTCGCGTGTACGCGCCATGCCTTCACCTGGTGCCTCCACAGACTTGGATACGCGGGTGGGGCGGAGGGCACGGGCCCCCTCGCCAGCGACATACTAAGCGGTCGGTATCCCCCAGGGAACAGTCTCCGCCACACCACTACGGGGCCCCGGCACGATCCCGCCGGGGCCCCGCGGTGGTGCGGCGGCTATGCGTCCCGGAGCGCGGACCAGAATTCCGGGTCCTCGAACCCGAGCGCCCACAGGCCGGTGCCCCGCACCCCGTACTTCCGCAGCAGGGGCAGCTGCGCGCGGACCCCGCGCCCGTCCTGGTACCAGACCTCGTGCACCTCACCGTCCTTGCGGTAGGTGAAGTGCGGGGTGCCGGAGACCTTGTCGAAGCGGTACTCCGCGTCCTCCCGCTCGCGCAGCGCCTCGGCCTCCTTCCAGGTCAGATGGGCGGCATGGCCGGTGACGCCGCTGACCCAGTCCCAGCCGTAGCCGGGGAAGGCCACCTCGATCTTGTGCCGGGGGACGGTGTCGGTGGCGTAGCGCAGGAACTCGTCGTACCAGTCCCGGGCGGAGAGCGGGCCCGCCTCGCCGCCCGACCAGTGCAGGTCGTAGCCCATGATGCGGAACCGGTCGACGTACCCGCCGAGCCGCTCGTAGTCGAAGGCCTGGCCGCTGCCGCGGACCCGGGCCAGCACCGTGACCACGCACTGCTTGTCCAGGTCGTGCAGCCGCGCGCAGAGCTCCTTGACGAGCTTGTTGTATCCGGTCCGCACCCGGTCGCGGTCCTCCCGGTCGCCGGTGAGGGCCATCGCCTCGTAGTCCAGGTCGAGCCCGTCGTAGGAACGGCTGTCGACCAGGTCCAGCAGGGTGTCGACATGGTCCTGGCGGCGCTGCGGGTCGTGCATCAGCGCGGCCATCTTCCGGGCACCGAGGGTCTCGGTCACGGTGGGCACGACCTCGATCCCGGCGTCGTGCAGTCCGTCGATGATGTCGTGCCGTCCGGCGCCCTGGTGGCCCTTGACGGTGGTGTCGCCGGAGGTCTCGTACCAGAAGGGGCTGACGGTGTGCAGCTGGGAGGCGTGGCGCACGGCGTCGCGGTAGGCGGCGTCGACATCGCCCCAGTAGGGAAGCCAGGCCGAGCCGGTGCGCCCGGAGCTCCGGGGGTCCTTGGGCGCCGCGTGCGCCGGGACCCAGAGCCCGGTGAGCAGCGCCACGGTCAGCAGGAGTGCGAGCCCGGTACGCGCCCGGGTCCCTGATGCGTGATCCATTTCCCGAGCGCTACCCGGTCCAGTTCCTGACGTACCGTCAGTTCGGCCGAACGGACGCGACCGGAGGCGGGGCGTCCGGGACCCCGGCGCGCGGCCGGGCCGGGGGCGGCACCCCGGGCGTCAGGTGCGTCCGGCCCGCTGCTGGGCGTCGCGCAGGGTGTCGGACGGGGCGGCCCAGCGGGCGCGGACGACCCGGAAGCCGGCCTTCTCGCAGGCGTCGCAGACGAGTTCGTCGTCGTCGACGACATGCCGGATCTCCCGGTCGCGGGCGATGCGGCGGAGGAGCTCCAGCTTGGTGTGCCGCGCCGGGCGCCGGTCACTGTTGGGCCGCATCCACAACCTGCCCTCGGGCAGGCCGTGTCGGGCGAGCCAGGCCACGGTGTCCCGGCGGCAGCGCTCCGGGCGGCCGGTCAGGTAGACGACCTCGCAGTCCTCGGTGCTGCGCAGCGCCAGAGCCACCCCCTCGGCGAGCGGTGGGTCCTCGGTGGCCGCCGCGAAGAAGGCCCGCCAGTCCCGCGGGGTGCGCTGCAGCAGATGCTGGCGGTGGGTGGAGTCGGCGAGTGTGCCGTCCAGGTCGAAGACCGCCAGGGGGCGCGTCGTCATGCCGTTGTCGTCCTCTTCCGTCGCTGCCGTTCACCGGACCCCTCGGGCAAGGTGACCGCGATCCGGCCGGATTCGATCCCCCGTGCGAGGGAGAGCCGATCGTACGCGAGGGCGGCGCAGGTGCCGGTGTCCATCCGCAGCCGGATGTCGGGGCGCTCGGCGGGGCCGTCCGCGTATCCGGCCCCGCCGTCCGGAGCGCCGGAGTCCGGTCCGTCGCCCCGGAGGACGACATGGAACTCCCCCTCGTCGAGCGCGATGTCGACCACGTCGACGCCGTCGGTGAAGTGCCGGGCCAGCCGCTCCATGAGGGGGACCGCGAACCAGTGGGCCCGCACCGCGTCCGTCGGGCGCCGCTCGTCGAGGGCGGGGGCGCCCCAGTCGGCGAGGGCGGTGAGCGCGGGCAGCAGCGCGCGCCCGTGGCCGGTGAGTTCGTAGACGAAGGCGGCTCCGGGCGGCGCGAGCCGGCGGCGGGTGACCAGGCCGTCCCGTTCCATGTCCTTGAGCCGGGAGGCCAGCATGTCGGTGCTGACGCCCGGCAGGTCGGCGTGCAGATCGGTGTAACGCCGGGCGCCGCCCAGCAGTTCCCGGACGATCAGGAGCGTCCAGCGGTCACCGACGGCGTCCAGGGCACGGGCGACGGCGCAGTACTGGTCATAGCTTCGGCGCGGCATGACACCAGCATAGACAGAAGTTGGACTTTCCAAGTACCGGCTTGGTAAAACCAAGCAGCGAGTCAATGAGCGCTGCCGCGCCGCGCGGTGAGCGAGGACCGGGAGGCCACCGCATGCAGTTCAAGCAGTCCAGCAAGATGGCCGGCGTCTGCTACGAGATCCGCGGGCCGGTGATCGAGCACGCGGACGCCCTGGAGGAGGCGGGCCACAGCGTGCTGCGGCTGAACACCGGTAATCCGGCACTTTTCGGCTTCGAGTGCCCGGACGAGATCCTGCAGGACGTGATGCGCAACCTGTCCCGCGCACACGGCTACACCGAGTCCCGGGGCATCCTCTCCGCCCGCCGCGCGGTGGCCCAGCACTACCAGCAGCGCGGCATGCCCGACGTCGGCGTCGATGACGTCTACCTCGGCAACGGCGTCTCCGAACTCGTCTCGATGGCGGTGCAGGCCCTCCTCGACGACGGCGACGAGGTCCTCATCCCGGCCCCCGACTTCCCGCTCTGGACGGCGGTCACCTCACTGGCGGGCGGCACGCCCGTGCACTACCTCTGTGACGAGTCCGCGGACTGGCTGCCGGACCTCGACGACCTCGCCTCGAAGATCACCGACCGCACCCGGGCGATGGTCATCATCAACCCCAACAACCCGACCGGCGCGGTCTATCCGCGCGAGCTGCTGGACGGCATGCTCGACCTCGCCCGGCGCCACGGACTGATGGTCTTCGCCGACGAGATCTACGACCGCATCCTGTACGACGACGCGGTCCACCACCACGCCGCGGTGCTCGCCCCCGACCTGGTCTGCCTGACGTTCAGCGGCCTGTCCAAGTCGTCCCGGGTGGCCGGATTCCGCTCCGGCTGGCTGGTGGTCTCCGGCCCCAGGCAGCACGCCGCCGACTACCTGGAGGGCCTGGGCACCCTCGCCTCCATGCGGCTGTGCCCGAACGCACCCGCGCAGTACGCCATCCAGGCCGCGCTCGGCGGGCGGCAGAGCATCAAGGACCTGGTGCTGCCGGGCGGCCGGCTGCACGAGCAGCGCGACCGGGCCTGGGAGCGGCTGAACGAGATCCCGGGCGTCTCCTGCGTCAAGCCCAAGGGCGCGCTCTACGCCTTCCCCCGCCTCGACCCCGCCGTCCACAAGATCCACGACGACGAGAAGTTCGTCCTCGACCTGCTGCTGCGGGAGAAGATCCAGGTGGTGCAGGGCACCGGCTTCAACTGGCCGCGCCCGGACCACTTCCGCATCCTCACCCTGCCGCGCGCCGATGACCTGGACGCGGCGATCAGCCGGATCGGACGCTTCCTGGCGGGCTACCGCCAGTGACACCGGCGGCCGGGTAAGCCGGGCACCCCGTACGCCGGACGCCTCGCGCGCCGGACACCTCGTACGCGGGCCGCCGGGGCGGCAAACGGCGCCCCGCGCCGCACTCACTCGAACGGGCGTACCCCTGCTCAGGCCCCGTCCGCCGCCCGCCGCCGCGGTCCCTGGGCGGGGCGGCGGGCCGGAAGGCCGTCCTGGCGCCGAGGAGGCGGCGCGGCACCGTCCCGGGGCCCCCGAGCCCGGCCGCCCCTCCCGCCCGGTGGGGACCCCTCCCGCCGTCCGCAGGGCGCAGGCGCTCTTGAGCACACCGCGCGCAGCAGATTAGGTGGAGGCCGGCACACTCGCCGGCACCCCACCAGGGAGGGATTCCATGCCCGTACGACCTGCGGTATCGGAAGCGGAGCTGGAAGCTCACCTGCGCGGAATATGCTTCAAGACGGGCCCGCCGCGCCGTATCGGTGTGGAGATCGAATGGCTGGTCCACGATGCGCGCAACCCCCGATGTCCGGTCGAACCGGACCGGCTGCGGAGCGCGGCCACCGCCCTGCGCGGCCTCCCGCTCAGCTCCCTGCTGACCTTCGAACCCGGCGGCCAGCTGGAGCTCAGCTCGCTGCCCGCCGGCTCCCTCACCGAGTGCATCGAGGCGGTCACCGCCGATCTCGCGCTGGTCCGGCCCGCCATGCTGGCCATGGGCCTGGGCCTGGCCGGTCACGGCCACAATCCCTGGCACCCGCCGCGCCGGGTCCTGACCGATCCGCGCTACAACGCCATGGAGGCGTACTTCGACCGCTGGGGCTCCGCCGGGCGGTCCATGATGTGCGCCACCGCGTCCGTGCAGGTGTGCGTGGACGCCGGTCACGAGGAGCCCGGGCCGCTCGGGTACGGACGGCGCTGGCTGCTGGCCCATCTGCTGGGGGCGGTGCTGGCCGCCGCGTTCGCCAACTCACCGGTCAGTGAGGGCTGCCCCACCGGCTACCGCACCACCCGCCAGGTCATCTGGTCCCAGCTCGACCCGGACCGTACCCTCGCCCCGCCCCCCGGACCCGATCCGCGCACCGCCTGGGTGCGCTACGTCCTGGACGCCCCGGTCATGTGCATCCGCTCCGAGGACGGACACTGGGACGCCCCGGAGGGGCTCACCTTCCGCGAGTGGGTCCGTACCGGCGCCCCCCGGCCGCCCACCCAGGAGGACCTGGACTACCACGTCACCACCCTCTTCCCGCCCGTACGGCCGCGCGGCCATCTGGAGCTGCGCATGATCGACGCGCAGCCGGGCGACGCCGGCTGGATCGTGCCGCTGGCGGTCACGGCCGCTCTCTTCGACGACGTGGAGGCGACGGAGCGGGCGTACCGCATCGTCAAGTCCCTGACGGAGACGGCCGGTTCCCGCCCCGCGCCGCGCAACCCGCTGTGGCGGCACGCCGCCCGCGGGGCGCTGACCGACCCGGAGCTGCACGGCGCGGCGGTGGCCTGTTTCGCCGCCGCGCAGGAAGCCCTGCCGCGCCTCGGGGCCTCCCCCGAGGTGTGCGCGGCGGTCGCGGCGTTCACCGAGCGCTATGTGGCGCGCGGCCGCTGCCCCGCGGACGACCATCTCGACGCCCTGTACGCCGCGGAGGGCGACCTCATCGTTGGGAAGGACAGCCAGTGACCCCCGATCCCGAGCTCCTTCGTGCGCGCGCGGTCGCGGCGCTGCTCACCGCCCGCGACCGCACCCGCCTGCTGACCACCTGCGTCGAGCACCCCGACCTCGTCGCACAGCACTCCCCACTGATGTCCCCGCTGGTCTGGGACCTGGCGCACATAGGCAACCAGGAGGAGCAGTGGCTGCTGCGCACCGTCGGCGGCCGTGACCCGCTGCGCCCGGACATCGACTCCGTCTACGACGCCTTCGAGCACCCGCGCGCCAAGCGCCCCTCGCTGCCGCTGCTCGCCCCCGACGAGGCACACGGCTATGTCGACGAGGTCCGCGGCCGGGTGCTGGACATCCTGGAGAGCGCCCCGCTGCACGGCGGACCGCTGCTCGACTCCGGATTCGCCTTCGGCATGATCGCGCAGCATGAGCAGCAGCACGACGAGACCATGCTCATCACACACCAGCTGCGTGACGGGCCGGCCGTGCTCACCGCGCCCGAGCCGCCGCCCGCCGACGACGACATCCTGCCGGCCGAAGTCCTGGTCGCCGGCGGCCCGTTCACCATGGGCACCACCGCCGAGCCCTGGGCCCTGGACAACGAACGGCCCGCCCACCGCCGGCTGGTGCCCGCCTTCCTGATCGACACCACACCGGTCAGCAACGGCGCCTACCAGCGGTTCATCGAGGACGGCGGCTACGACGAGCCCCGCTGGTGGGCCCCGGCCGGCTGGGCGCAGGTACAGGAGCACAAACTGCGCGCACCGCTCTTCTGGAAGCGCGACGGCGGGCAGTGGCTGCGCCGGAGGTTCGGGGTGACCGAACCGGTGCCGCCGGACGAGCCGGTGCTGCATGTGAGCTGGTACGAGGCCGACGCCTACGCACGCTGGGCCGGCCGGCGGCTGCCGACCGAGGCCGAGTGGGAGAAGGCCGCCCGCCACGACCCGGCGACCGGGCGGTCCCGGCGCTACCCCTGGGGCGACGAGGACCCCACGCCGGCGCACGCCAACCTCGGCCAGCGGCACCTGCGGCCCGCCCCCATCGGCGGCTACCCGGACGGGCAGTCACCGCTCGGGGTGCGGCAGCTGATCGGCGACGTGTGGGAGTGGACGGCGAGCGACTTCATGCCGTACCCGGGCTTCGCCGCCTTCCCCTACCGGGAGTACTCCGAGGTGTTCTTCGGCGACGCGTACAAGGTGCTGCGCGGCGGTTCGTTCGCGGTCGACCCGGTCGCCTGCCGGGGCACCTTCCGCAACTGGGACCTGCCGGTGCGCCGGCAGATCTTCTCCGGGTTCCGCACCGCACGGGACGCCGACCCGACGGCGGGCGCATGAGGTCCGCGACACCGCCACACCGGGAGGCCCGCGTCTGATGTGCCGTCATCTCGCCTACCTGGGACCGGAGATACCCTTCGGCCAGGTGCTGCTCACCCCGCCACACAGCCTCTACCGGCAGTCCTGGGCACCCCGCCGCCAGCGCCACGGCACGGTCAACGCCGACGGGTTCGGCGTCGGCTGGTACGCGCCGGACGACCCGGTGCCCGCGCGCTACCGGCGGGCCGGGCCGATCTGGGGCGACGATCTGCTGCCCGACCTGGCCCGGGTGGTACGCACCGGCGCACTGCTCGCCGCCGTACGGGACGCCACCGTGGCCGGGGCGGACGCCGAGGCCGCTGCCGCGCCGTACGCCACCGGCCGGTACCTCTTCAGCCACAACGGCGCGGTGGCCGGCTGGCCGGACGCGCTCGCCCCGCTGGCCGCCGAGCTGCCGCCCGCGGAGCTGCTGCGGCTGCCGGCCCGCTGCGACGCGGCGTTCCTGTGGGCCCTGGTCCTGCACCGGCTGGCGCGCGGCGACGAACTCGGCGACGCACTGGCCGGCACGGTCGCCGCGGTCGCCGGTGCCGCGCCCGGCTCCCGGCTCAACCTGCTGCTCACCGACGGCACCACCATCGCCGCCACCACCTGGGGCGACACGCTGTGCCACCGGACCCTTCCCGAAGGCGGCACGGTGGTCGCCTCCGAACCGTACGACGATTCCCCCCACTGGACCGAGGTCCCCGACCGCACCCTGCTGCGCGCCACCCGGACCGAGGTCCACCTCACCCCGCTCAAGGAGCCCGCCACGTGAGCCCCCTCAACATCACCCGCACCCTCCCCGCCGACGCCACCGCGGCCGCGCTGCGCACCGACGTCACCCAGGGCCTGTCCCGTACCCCCAAACAACTGCCGCCCAAATGGTTCTACGACGCCCGCGGCAGCGAGCTGTTCGAGGACATCACCAAACTCCCCGACTACTACCCGACGCGGGCCGAACGGGAGATCCTGCTCACCCGCGCCGACCACATCGCCGCGGCCACCCAGGCCCGCACCCTGATCGAGCTGGGGTCCGGCTCGTCCGACAAGACCCGCCACCTCATCGGCGCGCTCACCGGACTGCACAGCTATCTCCCGGTCGACGTCAGCGAATCCGCGCTGACCGCGGCGGGCGAGGCACTGCTCGCCGAGCACCCCGGCCTGACCGTGCACGCGCTGGTCGCCGACTTCCAGCAGGGCATCGAACTCCCCGCGACACCCGGCCCGCGGCTGCTCGCCTTCCTCGGCGGCACCATCGGCAACCTGCTCCCCGAGGAGCGCTCCGCGTTCCTGCGCTCCGTGCACGCCATGCTGTCCCCGGGCGACGCCCTGCTGCTCGGCACCGACCTGGTCAAGGACGAGGCCACGCTCGTCGCCGCCTATGACGATCCGCAGGGCGTCACCGCCGCGTTCAACAAGAACGTCCTGGAGGTCATCAACCGCGAGCTGGGCGGCGACTTCGACCCGGCGGACTTCGACCACGTCGCCGTGTGGAACGCCGGACAGGAGTGGATCGAGATGCGGCTCCGGGCCCGCAAGGACCTGACCGTCAAGATTCCCGGAGTGGACCTGGCGGTTCCCTTCGCGGCGGGCGAGGAGCTGCGCACCGAGGTCTCGGCGAAGTTCCGCCAGGAGCGCGTGCGGGACGAACTCGCGGCGGCAGGACTGGAGTTGAAGAACTGGTGGACGGACAGCACGGACCGCTTCGCGCTGTCGCTGTCCTTCCGGGCCTGATCCCCCCGCCTCCCGGCCGGTGTGACCCCCGGGTCCGCCGGCCGGGTGCCGTGTCCGCGCCCGATGTGGTTCCATGCCTCGACCGCGCGTGCGCACCGGACGGCCGGTGCGCACGCACGCAGACTCGACGGGCAGGGGAAGCGGCATGGGAGCGGTGCTGGACCGGCGGGGATTCCTCAGAGGCGCGGCCGGACTGTCGGCCGCCGGGCTGCTGGCGGGTGTCAGCAGCGGGCAGTTCACGGCCGGCGCCGCGGAACGCCGGGCGTCCGCGGTGTCCGTGACGGACTGGATGTCGGCGCTCGGCGACGGCACCCCGGTACAGCGGCTGACGATCCCCGGCACCCATGACTCCGGTGCCCGGCGGGGCGGCCCCTGGGTGGCCTGCCAGAACACCTCCGTGGAGGAGCAACTCGCCTCCGGCATACGGTTCCTGGACGTCCGCTGCCGGGCCATCGACAACGTCTTCGCCATCCATCACGGCGCCTTCTACCAGGAGCTGATGTTCGGCGACGTGCTCAACGCCTGCCGGGCGTTCCTCCGGGCGCACCCCTCCGAGACGGTGCTCATGCGGGTCAAGCAGGAGTACTCGGAGGTCTCCGCCGAGGAGTTCCGCCGGATCTTCGGCATCTACCTGGACGACAAGGGCTACCGGTCACTGTTCCGGCTCGACGCCGGTCTGCCGACGCTGGGTGAGGCCCGCGGCAGGGTCGTGCTGCTGGCGGACTCCGACGGCCTGGGCGGCGTCCGTTACGGCGATCCGCAGCTGTTCGACATCCAGGACGACTACATGGCGGAGCCGTTCGGGAAGTACCCGAAGATCGAGGCCCAGTTCCGCAAGGCCGTCACACAGCCCGGCAAGCTGTTCGTCAACTACGTCAGCACCGCCGCCCTGCTCCCGCCCCGCTCCAACGCGGACCGCCTCAACCCGCAGGTCAAGAAGCTGTTGACGGGCTCGGAAGGGAGCGGCTGGCGGGGCCTGGGCATCGTGCCGATGGACTTCCCGAACGAGGCCGGCCTGACCGGGACGCTGATCGGGCACAACCTCGCGGGAAGGCGGCTGCGGCCGGCGGCGTGAGCGCGGCCGGCGGTCCCGGCGGCACTCCCCGGTTCACCTGACCGGCCCAGCGGGAGACGGCCGGGCGGCGCGGTCGCCCCGCCGTACGCCCCCGGCCCGCCGGGCCCCGGAGAGCGGGCGCGACGGGCCGCCCGGTACGGGTTCTCGCGGTGTGACGCGCCGCCGATCCGGAATGAGGCGCCCGGGTGACCGAACCACAGCGGCCACCCCTGCATCAGACTGGGTGAAATGTCTGGATCGGTGTCACTCCTGCATCCGACGGGGTGGCGCCGGCTGATGCGGCGAGGCGGCGGCTGGTGGAGACGAGCGAACGCGGGGCCATACCGGCGGACGACGCCGGCGGCACGGCCGAGGACACCGGAACACCGGTGCCCGAGGTCTGCCCGGGTCCCGGCGGGACGCCCTGCACCGGCCGTGGCCGGCCCGGCGTTCCGCTGCGGGTGACGCTGGCGCTCGGCGTCCTGACCGTGGTGATGGGCAGCACGGTGCTGGCGCTCGGCTCCCCGGCCCGCGATCCGTTCCTGGCCGCCGGGGACTCCGCCACCGGCGCGTATCTGGCGACCCGGGCCGACGGTGACCAGGCCGCCGCCGCGGTGCTCGCCGGGCCCTACAAGGAGCAGCCGGGCCCGCCGGTGACCGCACGGCACGGCAGCGTCATGGCGGCCCCGCTGTCCGCGTCCCGGCCGCTGCTGGCGGCCCCGGCGGCCCCCTCGCCGGCGATCGGAGCGCTCTTCTCCCCCGACGGCGACGGCACCCCCGTCCACCACTGCACGGCCAGCGTGGTGCAGTCCCCGGGGGGCGATCTCCTCGCCACCGCGGCGCACTGTGTGCACGACGACGGCTTCCGGACCCGGCTGGTGTTCGCCCCCGGTCTGCACGACGGCATCGCACCGTACGGCCTGTGGGTGCCCACCCGGATACAGGTCGATCCGCGCTGGATCAGCGACCGGGACCCCGACCACGATGTGGCGTTCCTGCGGGTGCGCCGGGCGGGCGGGGCCGGCGGCCGGATAGCGGACCTCACCGGCGCCGAACGCATCCGCTTCGACGCCCCGGCCGGGCGCGCGGCGCAGCTGACCGGCTATCCCGAGGACCGGGACGTACCGGTCAGCTGCCGGCACACGGTGGACGCCCAGGGCCCGGCCCAACTCCGTTTCCTCTGCCCGGGATTCCCCAACGGAACCAGCGGCGGACCGCTGCTCACCGACCTCGACCCGACCACCGGAACCGGTGCGCTGATCGGAGTGATCGGCGGCCTCGACGAGGGCGGCGACGACCTCGTCTCGTACAGCAGCCGGTTCGGCACGGATGTGGCCGCGCTCTACCGGCGGGCCATCGCGGAGCCGGGACCGCGGGCCGTGCGGCCCGGCTCCGGGACCGCCGCCGCGTCCGGTGTCAGGCGCCGCGTGGCACCACGGTCTTGAGGACGGACGGCAGCGGATACCAGTCGGCGGTCGCGAAGCTCGCGTGCGCGGCGGCGAGCTGGTTCACCCGGGCCAGCGCCTCCGCCTCGGTCGGGCGGGTGCCGTCGATGGCCGGCGGCACGTTGTGGGCGTCGGTCATGATGAGCAGGTAGTGCCGGGTGTCGTACCAGGCGGTGTCGATGGTGCCGTTCAGATAGGTCGCGGCGTCACCGTCGAAGACCACGAACCAGGGGCGCAGCGCGGGGTCCTGGTAGCGCTCGCGGGGGTCGCCGGGAGCGGCGCCGTGCACCGCGGGGAAGGCCGTCGCCCGGTCCAGCTTCCCTTGTGCCGCGAGGTCCTTGAGGTGGCCGGCGTACTCCACGTCCGTCCACAGCTTGTCGAACGGGTTCTTCTCCTCGACCGTGCCGGGTATCAGCTCGATCAGGAACTTGCCGGCCAGGTCGGCGCGCGAGGGCCAGCCGCCGGCCCGCACCGCCTCGTCGGGGGTGGCGTGCCCGCCGGTGAGAGCGCCCGGACCGTAGACGGCGTCGCCCAGCTTCTCGCGCACCAGCGCGTCGAACTCGGCGGGCCCGCGGCCGCCCTTGGCGTTGAAGCCGTCCTTCATCTCGATCTTGAACAGGATCGGCCGGTGGCCGGGGTGCGCGTCGTGCCAGGCCCGCACATCGGCGAGGCAGCCGGCGAAGTCCTGGTTACGGTCCTTGGTGCGCAGCTCCGACGGGTTCGCGGCGCCCTCGCAGTTGCTGCTGTTCCCCAGCGGGTTGCTGTGCGAGACCCGGAAGGACCTGCCCAGTCCGTTGGTCCAGAGGTCGAGTTCGAGCAGTGCGGCGCCGGAGTCCAGGGCATCCGCGAAGTAGGGGTACTTCTCCTTCTCATAGGCGTTGTGGACGCCCACGGACGTGCTGGTGCCGTATGTCGTGCCGGCCGGCTCGGCGCCCGCCGGTCCGGTCGCCGCGAGCACCGCGGCCGCCGCGACGGCGACCGTCCCCACACACCGCTTTCCGTTCATGTGCCCCGCTTCCCCTAGGTCCACGGCCGCCCGGCCAGGCGCCCGACAGCCGGTCGGCCGGTCGGTCACCCGGTCGACCGGGCAGCAGCGTACGGGAGTTCGGCACCGCGCGAACCACGGGGTGAGGGCGGATAAGCAAAGATCAGACAACACAACCGACCCGGGGAGGACCCATGTCCGACAAAAACTCCAACCGCTGGATACCGCGCACCGGACTGTCGCTCGCGGCGGCCACACTCACGGGCATCGTCGCGCTCTACATCGCGCTCGTCGCCTTCGGCAACATCACCGACTTCGGCACCAACCAGCAGTTCGTCCGCCACGTCCTGGCCATGGACACCACGTTCAAGGACCCGGACCTGATGGGGCGGGCCATCACCTCACGGAGGTGGCAGGACGCCGCGTACATGGGCATCATCGCCTGGGAGACGCTCACCGCGCTGATGCTGACCGGGGGCACCGCGCTGTGGTTCCTGGGCATGCGACGCCGACGCGGGATCGCCCGCGCCCGGCTGGTCAGCACCGTCGGCCTGCTGATGCTGCTGCTGCTCTTCGGTGCGGGCTTCCTCGCCATCGGCGGTGAGTGGTTCGCCATGTGGCAGTCCAAGAACTGGAACGGACTGGAAGCGGCCACCCGCAACGTCACCCTCGCCGGGATCGCGCTGCTCGTCGTCCACGCCACGGGAGCCTCCGGCACGGACGGCACGGCGAAGGAGTGAGACGCCCCCGCTCCCCCGCCCGCCGGCACCGGAACCTCGTTCTCCGGTAGGGCGGTTCCGCGGGCCGGCGGATCATGACGGAACGTCAACGCGCGCGGCGCCGACCCCGCGGCGCGCGTCTGTCCGACCCGGGCCGCACCACCCCGCCTCGGCCTGTGAAGCCGAGACGGAGACGGAAAGATCCACTCCGCTTCGCGCTCTCCCCCCACCCCCGAACCCACCCCCGCCCCCTCCCCCGAAGGGGGAGAGGGGGAGGGGGCGGGGGAAGCGCGGGCAGCGCCCGCTGGGTGGCACCTGCTGGGCGGCGGCACCCGCTGGGTGGAGCCCGCTGGGCACCCACTGGATGGGGCACGCTGGGCGGCACCCGCTGGATGGCACCCACTGGGTGGGACTCGCTGGATGGCGCCCCCGAGACCTCAGCCCGCCGCGTACACGTCCTCGATGTAGCGGCCGGAGGCGGTCAGTTCGCGCAGCCAGGCCTCGGACTCCTGGGGTGCGGCGCCGGTGTGCGCGGCGTGCAGCTCGCGGAAGGCGGCCCGTACACCGGGCGCCATCCGGCTGCCGTCCCCGCAGACGTAGACCCGCGCCCCGGCCTGGAGCAGCTGCCACACCTCGGCGCCCTCGGCGGCGATCCGGTGCTGGACGAAGCGGTGGCCGTGCTCGGGGCGTTCGCTGAAGACGGGGCGTACGGAGATCGCTCCGGCGGCCTCGGCGGCGGCGAACTCCGCGGCGTGCAGGAAGTCGGCGGTGGGGTCGTCACAGCCGAAGTAGAGCCGCGCGGGGGACCGCAGGCCCGCGGCGACGCGGTCGGCCACGGCACCGCGGAACGGCGCGAGGCCGGTACCGGCCGCGACCAGGATGACGGGGGTGTCATCGGCCGTATCCAGGCGGAAGGCCTCGCGGCAGGGCTGGACGCGGGCCAGCACGGTGTCACCTGGCCGTACGCGGTGCAGGTAGGACGAGCCGGTGCCGCCGGGCAGCAGCGAGACCATCAGGTCGGCGTGCCGGGCGTCGGTGGTGGGCGAGGACGACAGCGAGTAGTGCCGGGTGCGCAGCGGCGGCAGCAGCTCCAGCAGCACCGGCCAGGGCAGCGCACCGTGCAGCGCCGGGTGCGCCTCGATCAGCTCGATCAGGGTGCGCGGGTCGTCCTCGGTGAGCGCTTCCAGGGACAGGCGCTCGGGCGGGCAGGGGTTGTGGGCGGCGAGCACGGCGACCTGGCCGGGCGTCGGCCGCCGGCTCAGCTCCAGGTGGTGGGTGAGCAGTTGGCGCACCGTCAGGGGCCGGTCGACGGGCAGGGTGTCGCGTCCGGCGCGGCGGCCGGCGTGCAGTGCGAGGACGGTGTCCGGGTCGGCGCCCAGGGCCCGGGCGGCCCGCTCGACGGCTTCCGGGGCGTTGGCGGGGAGCACCGCGAGGTGGTCGGCCGTGCGGTAGCTGACGCCGTCCGGGAGGGCGATCCGCAGGAAGCGCTTGGGGCGCGGCCAGCCCTCGGCGGTCAGGTCGTGGGCCTCGGTGACGGTCATCGGGACGAGGTCGTGGCGGGCGGCGAGGGCGTCCAGCGGGCCGCCGGTGATCTCGGTGACGGTGTAGCCGGTGTCCTCGGCGGCGGATGCGCCGGCGCCGATGGTCGCCGGGTCGCCGTATCGCGTCAGCAGCTGGGTGCGCAGTGCCGCGGCGAACTCCTTGACGGTGCCGCTGAGGTCGCCGGAGGCGTCGGCCTCGGCGCGCGGCAGCAGCCGGTGGGCGCCGAGTGCGGCGAGCCGGTCGTCGATGAGGGTCGGTATGTGCTGGTAGGTGGCGGCCCAGTTGCGGTCGCCGACACCGAGGACGGCGTACGGCAGGTCCGCTGCGGCACCGTCCTGTGCGGTGTTCAGCCATGCGACGAAGGCGGCCGCGTCGTCGGTGGGCTGGCCGTTGTAGGAGGCGGCGACGATGACGACCGGCCGGTCGGCGGGCAGCGTGCCGGCGTGGGCGTCCAGCGGTGCCACGTCGGCGGCGAAGCCGAGCCCGGTGGCCTCGTCGGCGAGCCGCTCGGCGAACTCGCGGCAGGTGCCGTAGTTGCTGCCGTGCAACAGCAGCAGGCCGGTGTCCTGGGGGACGCGGGTCGGCAGCCCCTCGTCGGTGGCCGCGTCGTCCCCGGTGGTCGCGGCGCCGCCGGGGAGTACGGCGAGCGCGGCGCGGACCGCGGCCCGGTCGGCGGGCGTGCGGGCGGCCAGGGTGAGGGTGAACCCGTCGGGCTTGAGGGTCAGGGTCTCCTTGATGCGCAGCTGGTAGTCGCCGTGGTCGGTCAGGCGGTAGCGGTGCGCGAGGAGGGCGAGCAGCATGGTCGCCTCGTGGAGCGCGAACTGCCGCCCGATGCAGGCGCGTTCACCGGTCCCGAAGGGCTTGTAGGCGTGCGGGGAGCGGGCGGCCTCGGCCTCCGGGCTGAAGCGGGAGGGGTCGAACAGCTCGGGGTTGTCGCCCCAGGCGGGGTCGCGGTGCAGCATCGGGGTGAGCACCGTGACCAGCTCGCCCGCCTTCACCGGGTAGCGGCCGCCGAGCAGGGTGTCCTCGGTGGCCTGGCGGGTGAAGGCGGCGGCGGTGGGCCACAGCCGCAGCGCCTCGTTGAGCACCTGCCGGGTGAACGGCAGTCGTCCGATGTCCTCGAACGTGGGGTCGGGGTCGGCCTGGTCGCCCCACAGCTCGTCGGCCTCGCGCTGGACCATGCGCAGCGCGAGCGGGTCCTTGAGCAGGTGGTAGAGGGCGAAGGAGAGCGCGCCGGAGGTGGTCTCGTGGCCGGCGATGAGGAAGGTGATGACCTGGTTGCGGATGTTGGCGAGGTCGAGGGCCGGCCCGCCGTCGGCGCCGGCGCCGAGCATCAGGCCCAGCAGGTCGTCGTCCCCGGTCTCGCCGCTCTCGGTCCGGGCGGTGATGACCTCGTCGACGACCGAGGCGAGGTAGTCGGCGTCGGCCTGGAACGCCGCGTCCGCCGCGGTGTGGTCGGCGTCGGGGTCGCGGGAGAACTTCGACATGCTCCATTCGAGGCAGCGCACCATGGCCTCGACGAACGGGTGCGCGCTGTCGCCGCGGGAGAACGACTCGAAGTCGAAGCCGAAACCGGCGAGCCCGATGGTGTCCAGCGTCATCCGGGTCATGTCCTCGGCGACCTGGACGGGCGTGCCGTCGGCCACCCGGCGGTCCCAGGAGGCCATCACCCGGCGGGCGACCTTGAGCATGGCGGGGTGGTAGGTGCGCATCGAGCCGAGTGCGAAGGCCGGCATCAGGACCTCGTGTGCCTTGGCCCAGTTCGGCTCGTCGTTGTAGGCGGTGAACAGACCGTCACCGGCGAACTCTCTGACGTTCTCCAGGACGACCGACACGCCCTTGCTGAAGCGGGCTTCGTCGGCGACCTCGGTGACCAGGTCGAGCGAGGAGAGGAACAGCGTCTCGCGCTCGCCGAATTTGCGCTTGAAGACCGGGCCGTGGAGGCGGGCGAGGTCCATGGACTGCTGGATGGGCGTGTGGGTGAGCCCGGCGTCCGTGAGGTCGGCCACCGGAATGCCGTCATCGGCGGCGCGTTCGTCGCTGTGGAGCGCGATGGTGTCGGTCATGTCTCCAGCGTGAGGGCCCCCACGCGCAGGTCACGCCCGGACAACTGCATGATTGTGCAGTGGTTTCTCGCTGCTCGCTCTTGCATGCGGACCGGAGGAAGGTCAATGGACAACGGGACTGCCGCCAGCCCGTCGGGCGCCGGTGCCGACGGTGTGGGCAAGCCGGCCTGTGAGCGCGCCGAGATCGACCCGGCCGGGCCGTACGCGGACGGCCCGTGGCGCAACTACTTCCTGATCCTGCTGGACCGTATCCCCACCCCGATCGCGGTGTGCCGGGCCCATGGCGAGGTGCTGATCGCCAACCCGGCGATGGCCGCCCAGTGGGGCGCCGCGCCGGGGCAGCTGCGGGGCCGCAATCTGCTGGATCTCTTCGAGCCGCGGGCGAAGGCGCAGCTCGACCGGCTGACCGAGGCGCTGCGGATGGGGCGCCGGTCGCGCTATCCGGTGGAGGTGCGCTGGCGGGACAGCTCGGACGGGAGTGAGCGGGAGGGGGAGCTGACGATCGATCCGGTGGGTGATCCGTCGGTGCATCCGCCCGCCCTGCTGGCGTTGTTGCGGGTCGGCGAGGCCGGTCCGCCGGTGCCGCGCGGTGCGGCGAGCCCGGTGGAGGCCCGCATCCTGGCGCTGGCCGCGGGCGGCGCGACCACCGCGGCGATCGGTACGGCGCTCGGGCTGACGGTCGACGGGGTGAACTACCACCTCACCCGGCTGGCCCGGCGCTGGCGGGTGCAGGGCCGTACGGCACTGGTGGCCAGGGCGTATGTGCTGGGCGTGCTGGCGGCGGACAGCTGGCCGCCGGCGCCCGCCTGACCGGGGCCGGGGGGCCGGGGACGGCGGGGCGGCCCGGACCTCCGCCCGTACGCCTGTGCGGATAACCTCACGGGTGTGGAGGAGAACGCAGCCGCGCGGTTCGAGCGCGGAACGGACGGCCCGAAGGTCATCGTCGTCGGCATCGACGGCTCCGACTCGTCGTGGCGCGCGGCCGCCTACGCGGCGGGGCTGGCCCGGCGCCAGGGCTCGAAGCTGGTACTGGTCTACGTCCAGCCGGTGCTGCCGGCCGGTGCGGCGATGGGCGCTCCGGTCGTGGACGCCACGAACGAGGTGGCCGAGGAGCTGATGGCCGAGATCCGCCGGGCGACCGAGCGGTTGCAGGGGATCTACCAGGTGCGCTGGGAGTTCCACACCCTGCGGGGCGACCCGTACAACGGCATGGTGCAGATGGCCGACGACCTGAAGGCCGATGCGGTGGTGGTCGGCGCCTCGGAGTCGGCCGGGCATCGCATCATGGGCTCGGTCGCGGTGCGGCTGGTCAAGGCCGGGCGCTGGCCGGTCACCGTGGTCCCGTAGGGCGCCGGCCGCCCGCCGCCGCTCCGCTGGTGGGGCGCGCCGCCCTGAGGCACGGTGGAAAGTGGACGGGCGGACCGCCGCCCCGGCGAGGGAGACCACCGTGACCGACCGCACGTATCGCGTGACCGAGATCGTCGGCACGTCCCAGCAGAGCATCGACGCCGCGGTCAGGAATGGCATCAAGCGCGCCTCGGAGACCCTGCGCAATCTCGACTGGTTCGAGATGACCGAGGTCCGCGGCCATATCGTCGACGGCGAGATCGACCATTACCAGGTCGGCCTGAAGGTCGGGTTCCGGCTGGAGGACGCCGATTGAACACCTCTCCCGTGTACGTCTCCCGGCGAGTCCCGGCAGTACTAGGGAGTCGCCTTCCTTAGTCGCTCCTGAGGGTCCATGATGATCCGCCGTCGGACCACGACGGAGCGTACGGAGGGATGACGATGGGCCTGCGCGCGGGACAGGGCGTATTGCGCCGTAAACCGATCGAGCACATGGAAGAGGCGGAGGGCACCGCGAGCGAGCAGCTCACCCGGGCGCTCGGCCTGTGGCAGCTGACCGCCATCGGTGTCGGCGGCATCATCGGCGCGGGAATCTTCACGCTGGCCGGCACGGTCGCGAACGAGAAGGCCGGCCCGGCGGTGCTGGTCTCCTTTCTCATCGCGGGTATCGCGAGCGCGGCGGCCGCGTTCTCGTACGCCGAGTTCGCCGGGCTGATCCCGAAGGCGGGCTCGGCCTACACCTACGGCTACGCGGTCCTCGGTGAGGTGGCGGGCTGGTTCATCGGCTGGGACCTGCTGCTGGAGTACACCGCGATCGTGGCGGTGGTCGCTATCGGGATCTCCGGCTATTTCGGCTTTCTGCTGGGTGAGATGGGCGTCGATCTGCCCGCCTGGATGCTGGGCGCACCGGGCACGGGGGCGGGGCACCGGGTGGACCTGTTCGCCGCGGTGCTCTGTCTGCTGATCGCCTATCTGCTGACCCTGGGCATCAAGAACGCCGCGCGGTTCGAGACGGTCGTGGTGGGCCTGAAGGTCCTGGTGGTCGTCGTGGTGATCGCGGTCGGCTTCTTCCACATCAACACCGCGAACTACACGCCGTTCTTCCCGTTCGGGGCGAGCGGCGCCTTCACCGGTGCGGCCACGGTCTTCTTCGCGGTCTTCGGCTATGACGCGATGAGCACCGCGGCGGAGGAGTCGAAGGACGCCCAGCGCCACATGCCGAAGGCGATCATGTATTCGCTGGCGATCTCGATGGTGCTGTACGTGCTGGCCTGCCTGGTGCTGACGGGTATGCAGAACTACAAGGACATCGACCCGGAGAGCGGTTTCTCCTCGGCGTTCAAGTCGGTGGGGCTGAGCAGCCTCGCGGATGTCATCGCGGTCGGCGCGATCATCGGCATCCTGACCGTCATGTTCACCTTCATGCTCGGGGTGACCCGGGTGTGGTTCTCGATGAGCCGTGACGGTCTGCTGCCGAAGTGGTTCGCCAAGACCAGCCCCAAGCACCATGTGCCGACCCGGGTGACCTGGATCGTCGGTTTCGCCTCCGCGGCCATCGCGGGTTTCCTGCCGATCGGTGAGGCCGCCGAGCTGACGAACATCGGCATCCTGCTCGCGTTCGTGGTGGTCTGCATCGCGGTGATCGTGCTCCGCTACAAGCGTCCCGACCTGCCGCGGACGTTCCGTACGCCGGGGATGCCGGTGGTGCCGGCGATCGGGGTGTGCTTCTCGATCTGGCTGATCACGTTCCTGGCGTGGCAGACCTGGGTCCGCTTCGCGGTGTGGTTCCTGCTCGGCCTGGTCGTCTACTTCGCCTACTCCTACCGCCGTTCGAACCTGGCGCGGGCACAGGGCGAGGTGTCCGGGGCGGGCGACGACCGGGGGCCGAAGTGAGCCGCGGCCGCTGACGGGCGGCGGCAGAGCAGTCGGCAGGGCAGCTTCGTCTGAGCCGAAGGGCCGGCCGCGGCGCAGACGAGGCCCCGGGTGGGTGCCTCGCCCGACGGGGTCGCCCTCCGACGGGACCGCCTCGGAGGGCGCCTGTTCCTGCCACCCGTCGGGGTGCACCGCAGAGTTGATCTTCAGCTGGTTGGCCCAGGCCTGTTTGTGCTCATTGATGCCTGACCATACGGTCACTTCGAGAGCCCAGGGCGTTGTGGAGGTCTGCCGTGACGGAGGGCCAGGAGGGTTCCGAGCGGCTGATCGCGGGGCGGTATCGCCTGTTGCGCAGGCTCGGAGCCGGAGGAATGGGGCGCGTGTGGCTGGCCTTTGACCAGGAACTCGAGTGCGAGGTAGCGGTAAAGGAACTCGCCCTGCCCCGTGATATCCCGGAACGGAAATTGGGAATCCGCGTCGCCAGAGCCCGTATCGAGGCACGGAATGCTGCCCGGCTCCGGGACCATCCGCACGTGGCCACCGTGCACGATGTCCTTGAGGTGGACGGTTTGCCCTGGATCGTGATGGGGTTTCTGCCCGGCGCCACCGACCTGGGGGAAGTGGTACGTCGGCATGGGCCGCTGTCACCTGCCGAGACAGCCCGTGTCGGCCTGGCTGTACTCGACGCATTGGTGGCGGGCCATCGAATCGGCATACTGCACCGGGACGTCAAGCCGGCCAATATCCTTCTGACCAGGGCATGCCCACAAGACCCTTTCGGCGAAGAAGGCGGGCGGGTATTGCTGACCGATTACGGCATCTCGCTGCAACCGGACTCCGATGAGCCGCGCATGACCGAGTCGTCTGAAATCGTCGGAACTCCGGGCTTCCTCGCGCCGGAGCGCGCTCATGGCGCTCCGCCGACCCCGGCGTCCGATCTGTTTTCACTCGGCGCCACCCTTTACTACACGGTGGAGGGATCAGGGCCGTTCGACCGCACCTGCGACATCTCGACGCTCACGGCGCTGCTCTTCGAGAAGCCCCCGTCCCCCGCCCGGGCAGGAGACTTGGAGCCCATCCTGGCCGGGCTGCTGGCCAAAGACCCTGCTCAGCGGATGGGTGCTGACAAGGCGATGCGCAGGCTCACCGAGCTCACCGCCGCGCCACGCGCAGGACCCCGCGTTCAAGGACCGACTGTCTCAGCGACGGAGATCACTCGGATACCGGAAGAGTCTCCGGCCTCCCCGCCGCAGCCCTCCCCGCCGCCACCGGAGAAAGGCCCGCCGGCCGCGCCGGTTCCGTCACAGCCGCGGCGTCCCCGGAGATTCAAGGCTCTCCCGGGCCGGGGAATCGGACTCACCGTAGTCATGCTGCTGCTCATCGGCAGCGGAATCTGGGCCGGAGCCGCACTGTTCAACAGCCCGTCCGACAGGACTCCGCAAAATGGCGGGGCCGTGCCATACGGGGAGAACGTCGGGCTGACCCGCGAACTGCGCCCCGGCGACTGCGTCTCCGCCTCGTGGCCCACGGAGAGGTTCAAAGACCTGCCGAAACTGAGAAAAGTAAGCTGCGAGACCTACCCGGACGGCCAAGTCCTGGATGTCAACAAACCTACTTCCCTGACCGACGCGAGGAACAACGGCCCGGGGATCTGTGTCGGCCTCCTACGTGACACGGTGCGCAAGATGGTCGACGTCAAAGCCTTCGCGCTGGCACCCAGCGCCGCCGGCTGGGACAGCGGGGTACGGAACGTCGCCTGCCTGCTCTTCGGCAAGACCGTGAGCCTCTACGGGCCGGTGGGCAACTACCGGGCTTACGGCGATCAGATCTTTGTGGAGAACAGCTCCATCGGCGACTGCTACGACACCAAGAAACTGGAAGAGCACAACTACGCGCATCTTCTCGTCGGCTGCGACAAGCCACATGAACTGAGGGGTTTGGGCTATGTGAAGGCACCACAAGGCATGAAGTTCGACTCCTGGGACTCGATGTACGACCTGTGCGTCAAGCGGTACGGGACCTACAAGAGCCCCACCCGCGACCTGTACGCCTGGAATCACGCGGAAGACACATGGAGCCAAGGCTTCCGATTCGTGATGTGTCTCCTCAGCACGACCGAAGAGGGCAAGAAGCTGCCACCGGCCTCGGCCCCGCCCGCCTGACCGGTCACGAGTGGCACGGCGGGGACCGGCGATGTGTGTCCGCCGGTCCCCGCCCGCGCTCAGAAGACGAAGGGGCCGGGGGACTGTGCGGAGGTGGCCTTGCAGGTGGCCGTGATGCCCAGCACCACGACCTTCAGGGAGGTGGCCGACAGCTTGTCGCCCCGGGCGACGGTGCCGCGGAGCGGTCCGGTGGAGACCGGGCTGCCGGCCGGGATCGCCGGGTTGGCGTTGCCGCTGAACACCGCGGTGCCGGAGCCGTTCTTGGTGAGGGTGAGGGTGGAGGCCACCGAGTTCGCGCCGAGGGGTATGGGCGAGGTGATCGCCGAGGTGGAGAGGCTGATGGTCGCGGCCGTACCGTTCTGGGTCGCGGTGAGCGTCGCCTTGCCGGAGCCGTAGAAGCCGCAGTCGAAGGAGAGGGTGGCGGTGCCGGGGGTCACCGCGGGGGCGGCCGGGGCCATCGCGAGGGTGCCCGCGGTGGCGGCGGCGACGCAGAGTGCCGTACGGAAGCCGGGCTTGCCGGGTCTGAGGTGCTTCATGAGGGGGGTCCGCCTTCGTGAGGGGGTGCAGGTCCATGGCACCGGCCGTCGAGGGGTGCGGGAGGTACGACAGGCAGCCACCCGGGGGCCGCCGTCGGCCCCCGTGCCGACTCACGCCAGGAACTGACGGTGAGTCAGTGACCTGAATCGCTGTCCATTGAGGCACGGGCCCCTGAAGAGAGCAAGGCAGACCCCCATGATTTTCGGGGTGCCGGGCCGCTCGGGCGGCGCGGGCCGCGCCACGGCATCACGCGGGCCGCGCCACGGCATCAAGAGCGCGGTGCCTTCGGGGCGCAGCCCGACAAAGACAAGTCCGCGGCACACGGCTCACGAGTCGGACTCCCCGTGACGGGCGGCCGGTTCACCGGCACACCGCAACTCACCACAGTGAGGTGTAGTCCTCACTTGGCATCTCACCTGGTGTCCTACGAGACATCATCCGGGCATCGTAAGGCACCCGCCGAAACGGCAAGTCGACGCCCTCACCGGCGTCTCCTCAAACCGGCGAACAGCATCAGCCCCGTGCCACTATGACGGCATGACGACCACGCACCACGGTCTCAACTCGCCTCCCGCACAAGGCCCTACGCCGCTCGGGCAGCCTGAGACCATCAGACTCCTCCTCAACCGTTCCCAACGCCCGAACCGTACGGTGCCCGTCCGCCGGGCCTTCCTCCAGAGGGAGGAGCGCGACGGCACGAAGTCCCCCGGCGCGCTGGCCGCGCTGGTGCGGCGCTCCGCCAAACGGCCCCTGGACCTGTACCTGTTACTCAGCGCCGTCACCAGCGGCGGGGACTTCTCCGTCACCGAGTGGTCCACGACGTGGGCCCGGTCGGTGGGCATCTTCGACGAGACGGCGGGCACGGCCGCCGTGTCGCGCGCCTGGAAGGTGCTCAGGGAGCTGCGGCTCATCACCCGGGCCCGCGGCGAGGGCGGCAAGTCGACCCTCACCAAGCTGCACGAAGACGGCTCCGGACGGCCGTACACGTCCCCGGGGGAAGGCCTGGGAGACCCCTACTTCCAACTCCCGTACGAGTACTGGGACAACGGCTGGCACCACACCCTCTCCCTGCCGGGGAAGGCCATGCTCCTGATCGCCTCGACCCAGCGGAAGCTCACGTTCACCCTTCCCCAGGAGCGGATACCCGACTGGTACGGCATCTCCGCCGACAGCGCCGGCAAGGGCATCCGCGAACTGTCGCGGCACGGCATCCTCGTGCACCTGGAGGACGAGTGGTTCGACACCCTCAAGACCCGGTCGGGCCGGGGCTCCCGGCCGGTCTACAGCCTGTGCCCACCCTTCACCCCGCGTGCCCTCGGCGAGCCGGCCGCCGGCGAAGGGGCCGCCACCGAGGCCATCCGGGGCTGCGGCCCGAAGGAGTGAGAGCCACACCGCTCCGCATGTGGTTGGCGCCCGGGCGGAGCGGTGCGACCTCACCAGCACACTCACTGGATTTCTGGAGTACCCCTTGAACGAGCACTCCCCCGAACCTCCCGACACGGGACGTCCGGCTCCCCACCCTACGACCCCCTGGCGCCGCCGTGGCCGTCGCTACCTGCGCCTCGCTCTCGACAACGCGCTCAAGGGCGCCGCCTACGCGTCCGGCGGCGCCTTCGTCTCCTGGCTGGTCTGGTGGCTCCAGACGGGCTGACCCCGCACGGAGCGCGGCCCCCGACCAGGGCACCGGGCCCCGCCCGAAGAGGCCCCGGAAAACCCGCCCCGGCGCAGCGGGAATCGCCGCCTTCACGGCCTGGGGCGCGGGCGTCAGCGGCGCCCCGCCCCCAGGCCGAAGTGGCACCCTCCGCCCCCTCGCCGCAGCCCCGTACGCGGGCGGGAGCGGCATTCCAACAGCCTTGCCGAGGTGGGCAGTTGCGCCCTCCGAGCCTAGGATCGCCGCAGGAGAAGGGGGGCCGGATGGACCGGGACATCCGCACCGTGGAGGACGTACTCAGGCTCCTGGACGGGCTGTTCGCGCCGGAGGACGACCGCTGGACGGGTGAGGCGGCCTCGTGGTGGGACGGCTTCTACGCGGACCGCGGCCGGTCGGTGCCGTTCTTCGTGGCGAAGCCGGACGAGAACCTGGTCAGCTACCTCGAACGTGGGCTGATCACCCCGGGCCGGGCCCTCGACCTGGGCTGCGGGCCGGGCCGCAACGCGCTCCACCTCGCCTCGCTGGGCTTCGAGGTGGACGCCGTCGACCTCTCACCGGCGGCCGTCGCCTGGGCCGAGGAGCGTGCCCGGGAGGCCGGAGCCGAGATCCGGTTCCACTGCGGTGACGCCTTCGCCCCGGACGCCGCACTCGACGGGCCGTACGACCTGGTCCACGACTCCGGCTGCTTCCACCATCTGCCGCCGCACCGCCGGATCAGCTACCTCGCCCTCCTCGACCGGGTGCTCGCCCCCGGCGGCCATCTCGCGCTCACCTGCTTCGCGGCCGGCGCGATGGGCTCCGAACTCCCCGACCGTGACTTCTACCGCCGGTCCGGTCTCCACGGCGGCCTCGCCTACACCCCGGAGTCGCTGCGCCGGATCTTCTCCGGCCTGACGCAGATCGAGCTGCGCCGGATGCACGACGAGCCGCCGGAGTCCCCGTCCTTCGGCGAACCCTTCCTGTGGACGGCGCTGTTCCGCCGCGACGCCCGGCCATGACAGACGTGGCACGGGGACGGGCGGGGGCGCGGGGGAGGGCTCAGCAGCCGCCACTGAGCAGGGGCTGCCCTTCCAACGGCCGGGCAGCGCTCCGCGCCAGATGGCCGGCGGCCGACTCCGCGAGGGTGCGGAGCGCCGGGTGCCAGGGGCGGGCCGGCGGGCCGGTCAGGACGAGGCGGCGCGAGGCCCGCGGCCGCAGCGGAAGCAGGACCAGGTCAGCGGGGACCAGCGCGCGGGAGACCTCGGACAGCACGGTCACGCCGATACCGGCCTGCACCATGCTGATCAGCGTCGCCAGGTCCCGTACCCGGTGCGTGGGCGAGAAGCGCAGCCCGGCCAGGCGGTGGAGGGTACGGACCCGGGCCTCGCAGCCGTTGGGCGAGATCAGGAGCGGGTCGTCCGCCAAGTCGCCGATGTCCACGGCGGGTTCGTCCGCGAGGGGGTGGTCCCGGGGCAGCAGGGCCCGGTACCCGTCGGTGGCGAGCTGGATTCCCGGGCCGGGGGGAGGGTCGATCAGGACGGCGGCATCGGCCGTCCCCTCCTCCAGCCAGGACCCGACCTCGCCGCTGTCGCCCTCGAAGACCCGCACGGTGATCCGGGGCTGGTCCTCGCGCCAGTGCCGCAGCAGGCCGGGGACCAGACCCTGGCAGACCGTCGGGGTGGCGGCCAGCCGCACGGTGCCGGTCATGGTCCCGGTGGCCTCGGCCGCGAGCTGCTCCACGGACCGGACCGCCGACAGCGCCAGCCGGGCGTGCGGCAGGACCCGCTCACCGAGCACGGTCGTACGCACCGGGGTGGCGCGGATCAGCAGCGGGGCGGTCAGCTCGCGTTCCAGGGAGGCGACGGCGTGGGACACCGCCGACTGGCTCATGCCCAGTTCGTCGGCGGCCGCGCTGAAGCCGCCCGCGTCGACGACGGCGAGAAAGGCCCGCAGCTGGGGCAGGTTCAGGGGCATGCGCCGGCCTCATATCCCTATGACGGTGATGTGTTGGCCTCATGGTGCCAGGCTCGGTGACGCTTGCTCCGTGCCGCCGGCTCCGGCGGCCCCGAGCACCGACCGAGGAGAGCCATGCCGTACTTCCGGGTCACGGTCCCCGACCCCGACCTCCCCGCCGACGTCCAATGCGCCCTCGCCGAGGGCCTGACCCGGCTGGCGGTCACGGAGCTGGGCAAGTCCGCCGCACGCACCGTCGTCCACCTCAACCTGGTGCCGCCCGGCCGCTATTACGTCGACGGCAAGCCCCTGGCCGGGTGCCGCGACGCCCATGTGGAGGGGAGTCTCACCGCGGGCACCAACAGCGCCGCGGAGAAGGCCGCGTTCCTCGCCGCGGCCGACGCCCTGCTGTCCGCCCTCCTGGGCCCGCTCCCCCGGTCCGGTGTGGCGCTGCACGAACTGCACCCCGAGAGCTACGGCTACCACGGGGTGACCCAACTCGACTTCTACCGGCGGGCCGCGGCCGCCCCGGCCGCCTCCGCGGCGCCTGCCGCCCCCGCGGCCAGCTGAGTACCCGGCTGCGCAGCGCCGGCGCGGCGCCGCGCCGAGAACGCAACCCACACCACGAGCATCGACCACCTGATCCAGATCGCGAACGCACTCGGCGTCCCGTTGGCCGCCTTGGTCGCTGATTCGTAACCACAGCACGGGCGGATGGGCAGGCGCGAAAGCGAACCCGTCCCGGCTGAGGTGTCCGGCCAGGAGATTCAGCCGGGACGGGGGTTTAGGTGTGCGGCCGGCCGCCGGTGTCGGGGGACGGGGCGGCGGACGGCCTGTCCCGTGGCGCTGGCGACGGGGGCGCCTACGCCACGGGGTTCAGGGGCGGAGCCGTCTCGGCTCGCCGGAAGGACGAACGCCGGCGCGGCGTGCGAGCACGCGCGCTACGCCGTCCGGGATCGGGGGCCCGGCCGGGCCGGATGCGCAGGCGGCGCAGCAGGTGACCGTGCGCGCCGGGCCGGTCGCAGTGTCTACGGAGACGACGCGCAGGCCCAGGGCGGAGCCGCAGGCACACCGCCTATCCACGGTCACCACCCCCGATGCTGCCGACGACGATCACGAACACGATGGCGACCGCCCACGTCCAGTACACGAGGATGCGGCGCTGACGGGGCGTCACCGAGCCGCCGCTGTCCGCATGGCCAGCAGGTATTGGCAGTCGCGGGCGATGCTGCCGACCTGCGAATGGGCCATGAGGATCTCGGGGCGGAGCGACTGCCCGGCCCGCTCCTCGATCCCGGCCAGCCGGGTGGCCACCATGTGCGTGAGACTGCTGTCCTCTGGTAGCCGGGCCTGATCCGCGCGCACCAGGGGGCGGAGGAGCGCGATGTGCCCGCGCAGGTCCTCTTGTGTGGCGGTGAGTTCGGTTAGCTCGGGGCGGGCGGCACCGAGGCGCAGCGCTCAACGGATCGTCGCGCTGATGGTCTCGGCGTCAATCGGCTCGCCCTCGACCACGGCGGCCGTCACTAGCTGTACACGCTCGGTGTCCATGAGTTGACCGTATGAGCGTGTGACGTGGGCCTCAATGGTAATTTCCCCAGACCCAAACCCGAAGTACCAGAAGCTACAGCGGAACTGACAGAGCGTCCGCGAGCGCCCGCATCTGCGGCGTCAGCGTCCGACGCTTCTCCACCACGCCACCCAAGATGTCCTGCGCGTACCGCTGGCTGGCCAGCCACTCCGGAGCGGCCTCATGAATACCCGTGAGTGTGTCCACCGCCTCGCCGTACTGCCGCACCAGAACGTGCGCCTTGGCCACGTCGAGCCGATGCCGGTGGTACTCCGTGGACGCCGCCTGGCTGCCAACCGTGACCGCGGCCAGCACCTTGTCCGGCTGGTCGAGGACGATGTGCCGCTCGGCCGCCTTGTACCCGACCGTCGCCGGGCCCCACGTCGTCAGCCGGCCCCGGCCCCGCGGCAGTTCCCGCCCGGTCATCACCGCCACGGACCGCGCCAGCCGCATCGTGTCCTCGGCCTCACCGCGGCGGTTGTCCCGCAGGTTCGCGGCCGACGCCTGCAAAAGGAGCCAGCCCCACGCAGCCAGTTCCTCCGGCGTCGCACGCGACATGCGGGGCTCGACGTCGTCCGCCCACCGGGTCGCGAGTTCGCGGGCCGCGCGCAGCAGGCAGTAGGGGTTGCGGCTCGCGCTGTCTTCGAAGGCCGCCTCACGGCGCTGCTGCCGCTCAGTGCCCAGCTCCTTATCGAGCCGGGCGACGATTGTGCGGAAGTCCTGTCTCCTGTTTGTACTGCGGGATTTCGTCCACGCGACCAGGCCCGTCACCAGCCCCCATGGGTCCGCAACCGTCCCGCTGGGGCACCGGCGACCAGGCCGCGCCGCCACCGGTCGGCACCGGCTCAGCCGCGCAGCAGCAGCCCGGCCGCCATCCCTGAGATCACCACGGCGGAGAGCAGCGCGGTGACGGCCCGCCCGCGTGGACCGGTCAGCGCCCTGCCCAGCACGGCGCCGCCCGCGGCCAGGAACAGCTGCCAGCTCAGGGAGGCGGTGACCACGGCGGCGACGAAGGCCGCGGGGCCGGCGACACCGGCGCCCGCGGTGTCCGCGCCGCCGGCCACCACCAGCGCCGAGAAGTAGAGCACCGCCCAGGGGTTGACCAACGTCAGCCCCAGGAAGGCGAGACAGGCCCGGCCGGGGCGTCCCAGGACGTCCCGGCCGGGGCCGTCCGGTGTGCCGCCCGTGCGCAGTGCCCGTACGGCGGTGCGGAGCGCCATGCCGAGCAGGAGGACGGCGGCGAGCACGCGCAGCGGGACCACGGCCGGGGCCAGCGCGTGGGAGAGGGCCGCGCCGCCGGCCACCGCGGCGAGCGCGTAGAGGCCGTCGGCGGTCGCCACCCCGAGCGCCGCCGCGGCACCGACCCGTAACGAGGTACGGGCGGTCAGGCTCATCAGCGAAACGGCCAGCGCGCCGACGGGGAGGGCCAGCGCATAGCCCGCCCACAGGCCCGGGAGAAAGGCATCGGTGAGGATCTCGGTCATGCCGTCCAGCTTCGGACGGGTCCGTGGTGGGGGTCCATCGAAAGTTTCCGCAGGGAACTGTGCGGAGAATCCGCACAGTTGGTGCGGGCCCGTGCGCCTACGCTCCCCGCATGATCGATCCCCGGCTCCAGACCCTCCGCGTCCTCCATCAGCGGGGCACCGTCACGGCGACCGCCGAGGCGCTGCATCTGACCCCGTCGACGGTCTCCCAGCAGCTGCGGCAGCTGTCGGCCCGGCTCGGGCTGGAGCTGCTGGAGCCGGCGGGCCGCACCATACGGCTGACTCCGGCGGCGCTGGCGCTGGTCGGGCACGCCGACGCGCTGTTCGCATGTTGGGAGGAGGCCCGCGCGGATCTCGCGGGCCATGCGGACGGGGTGGCCGGGCGGCTGCGGATCACGGGGGTGGCGACGGCGATCGCCGGGGTGATCGCACCGGCGGCGGCGCGGCTGCGCGAGGAGCTGCCGCGGTTGGAGGTGGAGATCGGTGAGGACCCGGGCGAGAACCGTTTCGAGCTGCTGCTGGCCGGCCGGGCGGACATCGCCGTGGTGATTCCGGCGCCGGGCGGCCCTCCGCCGGACGATGTGCGTTTCGGTCAGCACCCGGTCCTGGCGGAGCCGCAGGATCTGCTGGTGCCGGCCGGGCACCGGTTCGCCGGACGGGCGGAGCGGGGGGTGACCCTGACGGAGGCGGCCGGGGAGAGCTGGATTCGCGCGGGCGATCCGGACGATCAGCACCAGCTGCTGCTGACGGCCTGTGCCACGGCGGGCTTCACCCCGCGGGTGCGCCATCACGCGGTGGACTGGTCCGCGGTCGCGGCCCTGGTCGCGCACGGCTTCGGGATCTGTCTGGTGCCGCGGCTGGCGCCGGTGCCGGAGCGGTGTCCGGTCGTCCGGGTGCCGCTGCGCGGGGAGCCGCTGCCGGTGCGGCGGTTCCTGGCGGCGGTCCGGCGGGGCAGTGCGGGCCGGCCCCCGATCGCCCGCGGGCTGGCGGCGCTGCGCGCGGCCGCGGGCGAACGGGAGGCGAAGGGGGCCTGAGAGGGCGGGCGTCAGGCCTGCAGGGCCTGCCAGAACTCGTCGAAGGACATCCGGCCGTCGCTGTCGGTGTCCTTGGCCTTGATGACCGCCTCGGCGACCGGGCCGGTGACGAACGGGTCGCCCATCTCGGCCATCGCGTGCTTGAACTCCTCCGGCGTGACCTGGCCGTCGCCGTCCGCGTCGAACCGGTCGAACGCCGCCCTGGCCTTCTCCATGTCTGCCATGTGAGGTGCCCCCTTCGTGGTGCTGCGCAGTGCTGCGCGGTGGTGATACCTGGTGATCTGACCTGCGTACATTAGCGGACCGTCAACGGGCGTCCGGCTGCGCCCTCCGACGGGCCAGGTAGGGGGCGGTGCGGCTCCCCGGGACGTCCGCGACCTCGGCGGGTGTGCCCGCGGCCACGATCCGGCCGCCGTCCGCTCCGCCTCCGGGGCCGAGGTCGATGACGTGGTCGGCGCCGGCCACCACCCCCATGTCGTGCTCGACGACCACCACGGTGTGTCCGGCGTCGACCAGGCCGTGGAGCTGGCGCAGCAGCACCTCGGTGTCGGCGGGGTGCAGTCCGGTGGTGGGTTCGTCGAGGAGGTAGAGGGTGTGGCCGCGGCGGGTGCGCTGGAGTTCGGTGGCGAGCTTGATGCGCTGGGCCTCGCCGCCGGACAGCTCGGTCGCGGGCTGCCCGAGCCGCAGGTAGCCGAGGCCCACGTCCTGGAGGGTGCGCAGGCTGCGGGCGGCGGCCGGGAGGTCGGCGAGGAAGTCGGCGGCGGTGTCGACGGTCATCGCCAGGACGTCGGCGACGGTGCGGTCCCGGTAGGTGATCTCCAGGGTTGCGGGGTTGTAGCGGGCGCCGTGGCAGTCGGTGCAGGGCGCGTATGTACCGGGCAGGAAGAGCAGTTCGACGGCGACGAAGCCCTCGCCCTGGCAGGTCTCGCAGCGGCCGCCGGCGACGTTGAAGGAGAACCGTCCGGCGGTGTAGCCGCGGGCGCGGGCCGCGTCGGTGGCGGCGAAGACCTTGCGTACGGCGTCGAAGAGGCCGGTGTAGGTGGCGAGGTTGGAGCGCGGGGTCCGGCCGATCGGCTTCTGGTCGACGCGCACCAGCCGGTCGATCGCCTCCAGTCCCTCGGCGCCGCCGAGCTGTGCGCGGGCCATCGGCCCGGTCTCGGCCGTCTCCTCGCCGGTGTCGGGGGTCCGGTCGCCGAGGTGCTCCCGTACCGCCTCCGCGAGGACGCGGGTGACCAGCGTCGATTTGCCCGACCCGGAGACGCCGGTGACGGCGGTGAAGACGCCGAGCGGGAAGGTGGCGTCGAGGCCGCGCAGGTTGTGCAGGGTGACGCCGCGCAGGGTGAGGGTGGCCGCGGGGCGGCGCACCGTGCGTGCGGCGGGCGGTGCGGTGTCGAAGAGGAACCGGCGGGTGGCGGAGTCGGCGGCGTCGGCGAGCCCGGCGACCGGCCCGCTGTGCAGCACCTGTCCGCCGTGCTCGCCGGCGCGCGGGCCGATGTCCACGATCCAGTCGGCGCGGCGCACCACGTCCATGTCGTGCTCGACGACGAAGAGGGTGTTGCCCGCTTCCTTGAGCCGGCCGAGCACCGTGAGCAGGGACTCGGTGTCGGCGGGGTGCAGTCCGGCGGACGGCTCGTCGAGGACGTAGACGACGCCGAAGAGGCCGGAGCGCAGCTGGGTGGCGAGCCGCAGCCGCTGGAGTTCACCGGCGGACAGGGTGGGCGAGGGCCGGTCCATGCTCAGGTAGCCGAGCCCGAGTTCGGTGAGCACCTCGATCCGCGCCACCAGGTCGCGGGCCAGGGTGGGGGCCACCTCGTCGTCGGCCCGTGCGGCGGTGGGGCGCAGCAGGGCGGCGAGGGCGTCGAGCGGCAGGGCGGCGAGGGTGGCGATGTCGTGGCCGGCGAAGGTCACGGCCAGGGCCTCGGGGCGCAGCCGCCGCCCGGCGCACACCGGGCAGGGCTCGGCGACCATGAAGCCCTGGACGCGTTTGCGGAGGGTCTCGCTCTTGGAGTCGGCGAAGGTGTGCAGCACGTAGCGTCTGGCGCTCATGTACTGGCCCTTGTAGGGGCGTTGGATGCGTCCTACGTCGCGCACGGGGTGGACGGTGACCACGGGCTGTTCGTCGGTGAACAGAATCCACTCGCGCTCGGCCCGCGGCAGCTCGCGCCAGGGCCGGTCGAGGTCGTGGCCGAGGGCCGCGAGGATGTCGCGGAGGTTCTTGCCCTGCCAGGCGCCGGGCCAGGCGGCGACGGCGCCTTCCCGGAGGGTGAGCGCCGGGTCGGGGACGAGGGACTGCTCGGTGACGCGGTGGACGGTGCCCAGGCCGTGGCACTCCGGGCAGGCGCCGGTCGCGGTGTTGGGCGAGAACGCGTCGGAGTCGAGCCGTTCCGGCACGCCCTCGGGGTAGTCGCCGGCGCGGGAGAAGAGCATCCGCAGGGTGTTGGAGAGGGTGGTGACGGTGCCGACGGAGGAGCGGGAGGTGGGCGCGGAGCGCCGCTGCTCCAGGGCGACGGCGGGCGGCAGTCCGGTGATGTCCTCGACCTTGGGCGCGCCGACCTGGTGGATCAGGCGCCGGGCGTAGGGGGCCACCGACTCGAAGTAGCGGCGCTGCGCCTCGGCGTAGAGGGTGCCGAAGGCGAGGGAGGACTTGCCCGATCCGGACACCCCGGTGAACGCGACCAGCGCGTCCCTCGGGATGTCCACGTCGATGGTGCGGAGGTTGTGCTCACGGGCGCCGCGCACCCGTACGTACGAGTCGGCCATCCCTCCATGATCGGGCACGGCCCGCCGTGGCCGTGCACCGCCGGGGCCGGTCGCGGGGCCCCGCCAGCGGTCCCAGTGGCGCGTCCAGATGACACAGCGCCAGATCGGCGGCGGCGACCACCGGCCGCACGCCCTTGAGCAGCGGCCGGTAGTCGTACCCGTCGTGCGGGGCGTCGCGCCGGGCCGTGGCGAGGACCTCGGGGTCGGCGGGGCGCACCTCCCCGGCGGCGACCAGGGTGAAGGGCCGGCCGGCGGCCCCGGTGACGGGGGCGCCCGCATGGGCCCGTGGGGCGGGTTCCGGGGTGGCCCGCGGGGCGGGCCGGGGGGCGGGCCGGGGGGCGGAGTGCGGTCGGGTGCAGCCCACGGCCAGCGCCGCGAGCAGGGCGGCTGCCGCATACCGGGTGTACACGCTCATCCCCGACAGATATCAGCAGGGACATGACCGGAAATGCCCCGTTACGCCGATGTCCCTGGCTCTCCCCCGTACGGCCTCACGGCTGCCGTCGTCCTCGGGCCGGACGGCTCACGGTGCCTCCGGCTCCGCGTCCCCGAGGGCCGCCGCCTCGTCCCGTACCACCCGCGCCTCGGCCGGACGGTCCAGCGCCGCCAGCACGTCACCGAGGGTGCTCAGGGCACCGGCGAGGCGGTGGCTGCCGAGGAGGCCGACAGTGGCACGGTGGAGGTCGACGGCCTCCTGCGCCTGCGGCAGCGCCTCGGCCGGGCGGTCCAGCTTCGCCAGCAGCTCGCCGACGGTGTGCAGCGAGACGGCGAGGCCGGCCCGGTAGCGAAGGTCGCCGGCTTCGGACTCCGTGACCCTCCGCCAGAGACGGACGGCTTCCCGGGCGAACGGCAGCGCCTCCTCCGGCCGGTCCAGTTGCAGCAGCAGCCGGCAGCGGGCGCGCAGGAGCAGTGCCAGTGCGACGCCACGGCGCGGGTCCGCGTCGGCCGCCGCCAGGTCTCGGCGGAGGGCCACGGCTTCCGCGACGGGCGGCAGCCCGTCGGCCGGCCGGTCCAACTGGCCCAGCAGCTCGCCGAGGAAGCCCAGGGACCGGGCGAGGGCGATCCGGCGGAGCGGGTCCGGGTCGGACTCCGCCACCTCGCGGCGGAGCGCGACGGCCTCCTCGACGAGGGGCAGGGCCTCCTGGCGCCGGTCGCCCTGCTTCAGCCGGACGGCCTGGTAGTGCAGGGCCGCGGCGAGGGCGGGGCGCCGACGGCCGGGGTCGGCCCCGGCCAGGTCACGGTAGAAGGCGACGAGGTCCCCGGACTCCGCCGCCAGGGCGGCGGCTTCGTCCCGTGCGGCCTGCGCCGCGGCCGGGCGGACCAGTGTCGTCAGCAGCTCGGCGAGCGTGCCCAGGCACTCCGCGAGGACGGTGCGATGGCGGGCGAGTTCGGTTTCCGCCAGGGGACGGCAGAGGTCGACGGCTTCCTCGGCGTGCGGCAGGGCCTCGGCCGGGCGGTCCACCTTCGCCAGCAGCTCGCCCAGGGTGCACAGGGACCGCGCGAGCGCGAGGCGGTAGCGCGGGTCGGGGTCGGTCTCCGCCCGGCCGCGGTACGTGGCGACGGCCTTCCTGGCCGCCCGGAGCTGTCCGCCCCACCGCAGCCTCGCCGTCATCGCGCCCCATCGGCGCCCCTCTCTCCGCACCATCACTTCACCGTTCCCGGAACCGGCCCGGCCGCGCCCCGTCCGTCGCATGCGTGGGTGGCCGGCCGGCCCGGCGCCGCGGACCGGAACCGCCGCACCCCGGCCGGGCCGCCCGCCCCGGGAACCGGCACCCCGGCCGCAGGCCACCACCGTCAGCCTGCGGCCAGCCTTGACCGGCACCACGGCCCCCAGCGACCGCCATGCGGGTAGTCCGTCGAGACCGCGCCGCCACCCGGGGGCGAGTGTCCGGCCTGCTGGGGCCCGTCCGGTCAACGCGGCCCCGACCCGCCGGACAGGCCCTAGCCTCAGCCGTATGAGCAGTGACTCCCCGGGCCCGGCGAGCGGTGACTCCCCGCAGGGCCGTGCGCCGGTTCATGTGACGGTGTGGGACGAGGCGGGGCCCGGTGCGCCGCGGGCGGTGCTGGTGCACGGCACGATGAGCTGGGGCACGGAGTGCTTCGCGGCGCAGCGGCCGCTGGCCCGGATGTTCCGGCTCGAACTCGTCGACCGGCGCGGTTTCGGCGACAGCCCGGACATCGAACGGAGCGACTACACGGTCGACGCCGAGGATATCGGCCGACTTCTGGACCACGGAGCCCACTTGGTCGGCCACTCCTACGGTGCGGCCGCCGTGATGCTGGCCGCGTCGGCCCGCCCGGAGGCCGTGCGGTCGCTCACCCTCATCGAGCCGTCCCCGCTGCGCACCGCGGCCGACCATCCGGCCGTGGCGGCGGCGCTGGAGCGCATCCGCGCGGCGTTCGGCGACCTCGACGAGGAGCTGGGCCCCGAGGAGTACCTGCGGCGCTCCACCGAGCCGTACGGGCTGCCGGTGCCGGAACCGACCCCGCGACTGCTGCGCGCGGTGCGGTCGGCGATGCGCGAACGTCCCGTGTGGGACGCGGAGTTGCCGCTCGGCCCGCTGGCGGCGGCCGCCCTGCCCAAGACCGTCGTCAACGGGACCTGGGAGACCGCCCACCCCGAGCACCGGGAGTTCTCCGGCCGGGCGCTGATGGCCTGCGGCGAGTACCTCGCCGGGGCGATCGGCGCCCGCCATGTGCGGGTGAGCGGCGCCGGGCACGCACCGCACCAGGACCGGCCCGCGGAGGTGAATGCCCTGCTCACCCGGCTGTGGCGGAGCTGACCGGGCGGCCGGGACCGGGGCGTGACGGGAGGCGGTCCGTGGCGTCCGGCCTCAGGCGACCTCGATGCCGTACTCCTGCACCAGCGCCTCCAGGCCACCGGGGAAGCCCTTGCCGCCGCCCACGAAGTCCCAGTCGCCGCCCGCCCGTTGCCGGAACGAGCCGAGCACCAGCGCGGTCTCACCGCGCCGCCCCTCCGAGACCGCCAGTTGCCCCAGCTCCTCCCCCGACGCGTCCAGCAGCCGGATACGGGCGTCGGTGAAGCCGGAGAGGTCGGCGTCGGGGTTGGCCTGGGGGTCGATCGCCGCTACCAGGACCAGCCGGTCGGCGTCCGGCGGCAGCGCCTCGAACCGCACCTGCATGGCGGCCCGGTCGGGCGCGAACCCCGGCAGCATCCGGACCGAGCCGTCCGGGTTGCGCGGGTTGTTGTAGAAGACGAACTGGTCCTCGCTCAGCACACTGGTCCCCTTGCACACCAGGGCGCAGACATCGAGGGCGACCTCGCCGGACCAGTTCATGCCGAGGATGTTGTGGTCCGGTGCCTCGTCGGCCGCGGCGGCACCGGCGGGCGCGTCCGTACCGAGCCGCCCGCGCAGCCCGTACCGGCCGAGCAGGTCGACGAGTTCGGAGCCGGCGATCAGGCTGAGCGGTTTGCCGTTGGCGAAGGTGTGGGAGCCGGGGCCGAAGCGGGAGGTCGTCACCAGTACGCCCTTGTTGGCGCCCTCGGCCTGGACGGTGCCGTAGAGGTCACGGACGGCGGTCGGCGGGACGGTGTGCCGGTAGCGCTTGACCTGCACCACGATCTTGCCGCCCCGGATCGGGTCCGGGTCCAGCGCGTCCACGTCGACCCCGCCGTCACCGGAGCGCTGGGTGGTCACGGCCTGCATGCCCATCGCGCGGAACAGCTCGGCGACCAGGTTCTCGAACGCGACCGGGTCCATCTCGTACAGGTCCGGTTCGCCGTCCGTGCCGTGGGCGACGACCTCACCCCCGACGTCCCCCGGAAGGCGTGCGGGGCGTACCGGGGTCCGCTGGTCGGGACGCGCGGCGAGCTGCCCGCGCAGCCCCTCGGTGAGGCACTCCACCGCGCTGACCTGCGCGAGGCGGAAGGCGTCGAAGGCGCTGCGGGGCGCCATGACGCTCGCGAGACACACCTGGGCCGGGCGGCCGGTCACCGGGTCGACCTCGTCCACGAACCCGTTGAGGGCCACCGAGTCCAGCGTGCCGTAGGTGTCGGCGGCGAAGAGGTCGCGCAGCACCAGCAGCACGCTCTGGGCCAGCACGTCGCGGTAGAGCGCCCGGCGCTGCGCGGCCGGCCGGGCGGTCTCCTTCTCCTGGTCGACACTCGACATGTACCGGACGTATCTGGCGGCCGGCACGATGTCGTAGCCGGGGAGCTCCCAGTCCAGGACGAGCTGGCGGGCCGCCGGGTCGTAGGCGGCGGCGAGCTGCCGGGGGAAGCCCTCCGGCCAGGCGGTGGAGGAGTAGAGGGCGGCGGAGAAGTACTCCACGGCGGCGTCCGGGTCGCCGTCGCGCAGGCCGTCCAGCAGCTCCGCCATCCCGTCGTTGTGCTGCCGGATGCCGGTGAGCGTGCCGGTGGCCCACTGGTCGTACTGCTGCCGGTAGGCCGCGAGTTGGGTCTGCCGTCGGCTCTCGGCGGCCTGTGCGGCGTACCGGTCCTGCTCGTAGCGGGCGCGGGCCTCGCCCTCGGCGCGGTCGCGGCGGACGCCGGCCTGCCAGTCGCCCGGCGGCGCCTGATAGCGCGCCGGGTCGGGCATCGGCACCGGGGTGGCGAGGGCGCCGGGCGCGAACTCCTCGATGCGCTCGGGGCGCAGCAGCGCGTCGGGGGTGAACGCGGGGGCCCGGCAGCCTTCGGCGAGGAGGCCGGTCAGCGCGGCGACCCGGCCGTCCAGCTCCTCGGTACGGCGCCGGGCGTCGGCCTCGCGCTGCTGCCGGTAGGCCGCCTGCCGCTCGCGGTGCATCCGGGCCATCGCGCGCTCGGCGTCCCGGGCCTGCCGTTCCTGGTCGCGCTGCTGCTGGGCTCGCGCGCGGCGCTGGGCTTCCTCCCGGCGCTGCTGCTGCCGCTGCGCCTCGGCCCAGATGGCCATCAACCCATGGGAACGGCGGCTCATGTCGCTCTGTGTCCTCCCCCCGGGGCGGCTGGCCCCCGGAACCCTGTGGAAGCGGTTTCACCTGCGCTGGTGCTGAGACCTTAGCGGGGGAGCAAGCGGCCGGTCACGGTCGGGTACGACAATTCGCCCTCGCCACGGGACGCCCGCACAAACCGGACCGACCACCTCCCCGTCCCCGGCCCCCGCCTCATCCGCCCGCCGCCGCCCGCAGCTTCGCCGCCGTGACGGCCGGGTCGTAGCCCTCGGGCACCCCCGGCACCAGCACCGCATCGCCGTCGATATGGCGGGTACGCAACGGCAGGATCTCCGCATAGGCCGGCGACTCGTACCACCCACGGGCCCGCGCCATATCGGGAAACGCAATCACCACAAGGGCCCCGGGCCAACTCCCCTCCCTGACCTCCACTTCGGCACCATGCACAAGGAACCGCCCCGCGAACGGGTCCAGCGTCCCCTGAATCCTCTCGAGGTACTCGAAGATCTCCGGGTGCGGGCCGGCGGGACGGAGATGAGCAACGGCGTACGCGGTCATGGGACTTCCTTCCGGTGCGGGGGTGATCCGGTGGATGCCACGGTTCCAGTCCTTGGGGGAGGGGTCGATTACCTCCGGGGTAAGACACGGCCTGTCATTGCCGCCGAGCCCCCTGACCGAGAAGGTCGACACCTCTTCGACACAGAGACCCTCCCGCAGCCTCTACGAAGGACCGGACCAGCCACTTGATGGGCCCGCGAGAGCCGGCCAGCGCTGCGTACCGGCGCTGGACCTTCGATGAGCTGGGCATACTCCGTGACCTCCACATGGCCTATAGCCCGAACCCGTACGTCAACTCGCCGATCACCCCGACCCGGCCGCGCATGCTCGGCTCGACCCTCGCCCAGGTGATCTGGACGCTCGTGCCACTGATCAGTCTCAGTCTGTTCGCCGCAGTGCCGTTCGTCGTGGCCGCCGTGAAGGGCGTCATCAAGCCGTGGCTGGCGGCCGTCTACGTGGTGGTCCAGGTCGGCATCTTCGTCTTCGCCACCGCCGTATCCGGCAACGACCCGAAGAACTGGACCGGGCTGCTGCTCGTTCTGCTGATGCTGGTCGCGACGACGCACACCGCTTTGCTCGACAGCGAGAAGATCCACATCGGCAAGTAGCCACGAAAGGAAAGGGCAACGAGGCTCAGGCCGGTGCACCGAACGCCGGGCTATGGAACGGCCGGCCCGTCAGGCCCACTGGACATGCGACCAGGAGCCAGGTGTGACGGTCGACCGCTCGTCACCACCACTCAGGCCGCCTCCTCCCTTGGTATGCGGCCCAAGCAGTTTCGTGACTGGGTGCGCGGCCGCCCGCCTGCGTTCGACTGCAAAATGTACAAACGAAGGCAAGTTCGTACCGGGGCCGTGGGCCACTTCTGCTCGGCTCTGCGTGGGTCGATGGTGGACGGGATGGGTGGGCCTGGGCAGAGGGGCCGAAGGCGGGCGCGGTCCCCGAGCGGAGTCGAGAAGCCCCCGCCCGGCGGAGCGGAGCGCAGCCGGGGGCTCCTGACGACGCCTTGGACCTGGGCAACACCGCGGCCGGTTGACTGTCCTCGCGGGCCGGGGAACGCCCCCGCCGCTCTCAGCTTGCTCGGGATGACCACCTACGTGCCGCTGTCGCGGCAGCACGGCGTCAGGAACCGTCCAACTCTGCCGCGGGAACGGCGGACGACCCTCCAACGGCCTGCCGTTGCCCCTCGACCGCGCACTCGGCTTGGCCGCACCTCATTGCCGGCTGCGCGCCGCCGCCTTCCCCAAGACAAACTGGCTCCCCCCTGACCGAATCTCACTTCGCCGTTGCCTTGGCCCCTTTGTGGCATTACCTTTATCGCTGTGACTACCGGGTCGGCCATGTGCCATGAGCGAGTGAGGTTCCCGGTCACCACGTGACCGTCCGGCGGGTGACACGAGGCCCGCCCCTCCGCTCTTTCAGTCTTCGCGCGTTTCGCGTTCTTCTTCCGCCTGCGGCATCATCGGCGCCGCGCACGGGTTTCCCCGCGCGCGCCGCTCCCGCACGCGTGCCTCTTTCGCGTCTCCGCGCCCTTTTCGTTTCCTTCTTCCGCGCTCCGGCGCTTCGCGCCACGGTCGACGGCTGTCTTTCCTCCGTGGCCCATTCACCCTGCCCGCGCGCAGCTCCTTCCGTGGGCTCACCCGCACTTCCAGCCTGGAGAAAACACCGCCTATGCCGATCGATTTCAACCGACAGGTCATTGAGGAGTTCCGCGCCAACGGCGGACGTGTCGGCGGCCCCTTCGAGGGTGGCCGGCTGCTTCTGCTGACCACTACGGGGGCGCGGTCCGGTGCCCCGCACACCACCCCGCTCGGCTACCTTCCCGACAGCGACGGACGCGTCCTGGTCATCGCCTCGGCGGCCGGCGCACCGAGGCATCCGGCCTGGTACCACAACCTGGTGGCGCATCCCCGGGTCACCGTCGAGGCGGGCGTCTTCACCTACGAGGCGCAGGCCGTGGTCCTGGAGGGCGCCGCGCGTGACCGTGCCTTCGCCCGGGCGGCCGAGGCCGATCCCGGCTGGTCGGAGTACCAGGAGAGGACGGACCGCCGGCTGCCCGTGGTGGCGCTGGAGGAGATTCCGGCCGGGCCGCCGCGCATCAACGCCGCCTCGGTGGGTGCGGCGCTGAAGGCCGTGCACGACGGATTCCGCCGGGAACTCGCCCTGATCCGCGAGGAAATCGCCACCTCCGGCCCCGGTCTCGGTGCCCAGCTCCGAATGAACTGCCTCGCCCTGTGCCAGGGCCTGCACAACCATCACACCGGTGAGGACGCCGGAATGTTCCCGATGCTCGGCGAGAATCATCCGGAACTCGCGCCGGCTCTGGAACATATGCGTCAGGAGCACGAGAAACTCGCGGACCTTCTTGCCGCCCTGCAAAGGGTGATCTCCGAGGAGAACGCGGACCGGCAACGGGTGCTCTCCGAAGTCGAGCGGCTCACGGAGGAGGTGGAAAACCATCTCACCTATGAGGAGGAGCAGTTGATTCCGGTCCTCGACGGAGGGAATTGCTGAGCCGGGGCGGCGGCCGCCGGGCGGGGCACGCCCTTCGGATTCGCGGCGTTCAGATCGCGGCGTCGTGCCCCGCCCAGTACGGATCGCGCAGCTGCCGCTTGAAGAGTTTTCCCGACTCGTCGCGCGGCAGCCGCTCCTCGAAGACCACGGCCCGGGGGACCTTGTAGCCGGCGAGCCGCGCGCCGACATGGGCGCGCACCGTCTCCGCGCTGAGCAGTACGCCGGGTTCGGTCTCCAGGTGCACGGCGAGGACCTCGCCGAACTCCTCGTCGGGGATGCCGAAGACCGCCACGTCACGGACGCCGTCGAGGGCGAGCAGACAGCCCTCGATCTCCGCGGGGTAGATGTTGACACCGCCGGAGATGACCATGTCGTTGCGGCGGTCGCTGAGGTAGAGGAAGCCGTCCGCGTCGAGGTGGCCGATGTCCCCGATGGTGACGTAGCCGGGCAGGCCCGGCGCTTCCATGGCGGCGCGCTTGTCCGGGTCGCCGAGGTAGGTGAACCGGGGCCAGTCGTCGCCGGGTTTGCAGTAGATGTCGCCGGTGGCGCCGGTGGGCAGCGGCGCCCCGTCGGGGCCGAGGACGGCGATGCCGCAGGTGCCGGTGGCCTGGCCGACGGTGCCGGGGTGGGCCAGCCACTCCGCGCTGTCGCACCATGTCACGGCGCCGGTCTCACTGCCGCCGTAGTACTCCCGCAGCACCGGCCCCAGCCAGTCGATCATGGCGTGCTTGATGTGCGGCGGGCAGGGCGCCGCAGCGTGTACGACCGAGGTGAGCGAGGACAGGTCGTAGCGCTCACGGACGTCCTTGGGCAGCCGCAGCAGCCGGACGAACATCGTGGGCACGACCTGGACCTGCTCGATGCGGTGCCGCTCGATCAGCCCGAGGAACTCCTCGGCGTCGAAGCGCGGCATGAGGGTGATGTCCAGTCCGGCGGCGAGGGCGAGGACGGCGTGCTGGCTGGGCGAGGCGTGGTAGAGCGGGGCGGGGATGAGCGTACGGCCGCCGGGGGCGACGGCGAAGTACTCCAGGAACCGCTGTACGGCTTCCTCCAGCCGGTCCGCGGCGACGGGTTCGCGCAGCACTCCCTTGGGGCGTCCGGTGGTTCCGGAGCTGTAGATGATGGTGGGCGGGCGTTGCCCGGCGGGTTCCCGCAGGGGTGCGCAGCCTTCCAGCCAGTGGTCGAGCAGCGGGTGGTGGCCGGTGGGCTGCGGCGGGGCGATCCCGCAGGCGGCCGCGACCCCGGCCGGGAGGGCCACCTCGACGATCCGTACGCCGTCGGGGAGTGCGGCGGACACCGCGGCGAGCAGGTCGGTGTGGACGAAGACGACCTTGCTGCCGCTGTCGGTGAGCACATGCCGCAGCTCGTGGTGCCGGAAGTGCCAGTTGACGGGTACCGCCGAGGCTCCGAGGAGGGCGGCGCCGGCGGTGATCTCCAGATGGGCGGGCTCGTTGCGCAGCACGACGGCGATCCGGTCGCCGGGCTCAACTCCCCACTCCTTCAGTCCGGTTGCGATCCGGGCGGCACGGTCGAGGAAGGCCGGATAGTCGCGTTCATGGCCCGCGCAGCGGATGGCCGGGGCACCGGCGGCGGATCGGGCGACGGCTTCCATGGTGCCTCCATTGAGTGCGACCGGATGGCTCATTGAACCGGCAAGCGGCGGTCCCCGCCAGGGCGCTGATGTGGCGTCAGTACTCCTTCGGCCACCGGGGGTTCTCTTCTCGGTCATTCCCCCCGGCCGCCTTAGATCCGAGGTCTCCCCGACCACCACCCGTCAACTCCCCCGATTCCGCGCCCGCGCCCCCAAGGTGCTCCGATGTTTGTTGCGCCTGGGGCTTCCGGTCGGGGTGCCGGGACTGCACCATGCGGGATGGCACAGGAGGCACGTACGTGACCAACTGACCCGAGGAGCGAGCGATGCACAGCCGCACACGACGATGCGGGCTGCTGGGGCTGACGGGACTGCCGCTGGCCCTGCTGCTGGCCGCCGGCGGCCCGACCGCCGCCGCGACGCCCCCGCCCCGGCCCGCCGGGGGCCCCGGCACCAACCACGCGACCGACGCCCCCTTCACCTCGCCGCGCACCTCGTGGTGGCGGCAGGGCCGCTTCGGGATGTTCATCCACTTCGGCGCGTACTCCCACCTGGAGGGCGAGTACACCCGGCCCGACGGCACCGTCTGCCGCAACGCGGAGTGGATCAAGCGCGAGTGCCAGATCCCGGACGCGGAGTACGAACGCCGGGCCGCCGCCTTCAACCCGTCCGCCTTCGACGCCCGCGCGATCGTCCGCACGGCCGAGGAAGCCGGTCAGCGCTATATCGTCATCACCGCCAAGCACCACGACGGCTATGCGATGTGGCCGACGCGGCAGAACACCTGGAACCTGCGCGACCACTCCTCCTTCGACCCGCGCCGCGACCTCCTCGCCGAGCTGAAGCAGGCCGCCGACGCCGCCGGGATCAAGCTCGGCTTCTACTACTCGATCTGGGACTGGCACGACCCGGACTTCGCCGGTCCGGACACCTTCCCGCGCTACAGGAAACGGATGTACGCCCAGCTCAAGGAACTGATCGACGACTATGACCCGGCGCTGCTCTGGTTCGACGGCGACTGGGACACGGACAACCCCACCAACCACTGGTCCCGCCGGGACGGCGCCGGCCTCCAGGCGTATCTGCACACCCTGAACCCCCGGCTGATCGTCAACAACCGCGTCGGCAAGCGCGAGGTGACCGACGGCGACTTCGGCACACCCGAGCAGGAGATCCCCGCGGAACCGGTCGACGGGCAGCTGTGGGAGAGCTGCATGACGCTCAACGACCACTGGGGCTTCGCCAGGTACGACACCCACTGGAAGTCGTCGGAGACCGTACTGCGCAATCTGCTGGACGTGGCGAGCCGCGGCGGCAACTACCTGCTCAACGTAGGGCCGGACGGACTCGGGCGCATCCCGCAGCCGTCCGTCGACCGGCTGCGCGAGACCGGCCGGTGGCTGGCCGCGCACGGCCAGGGCGACGCGGTGTACGGGGCCGGGCACACCGGTCTGGTGGCGGACCCGCCCTGGGGCGCGGTCTCCCGCCGGGGCAACGCGCTGTACGCCTCCGTCACCTCCTGGCCGGCCGCCGGCGCTCCCCTCCACCTGACGGCCAGGGCGCCGTTCGGCATCACCGCGGCCCGGGTGCTGGGCAGTTCCCAGCAGGTGAGGGCCGTCCGGTCCGGGGACGGGTTCGACCTCACGCCGTCCGGCCCGCCCACCGATCCGCGGGCGAGCGTCATCCGGCTCACCATCGAGCCGCCGCCCGCTGCGCCCGCCGGGAGCGGCACCGGTCTGACGGCGCGGAGCTGGGCCAATGACTCCTTCTCCGGCCCGCCCGTGGCGACCACCGTCGACCCGACGGTGAACAAGTCCTACCGCTTCGACGGCTCACCGGACCCGAAGATCCCCGCCGGCCGCTTCAGCACCCGCTGGACCGGCAGCATCCAGCCGCGTGACGACGAGACGTACACCTTCACCACCGTCTCGGACGACACCGTGCGGCTGTGGATCGACGGCCGGCCGGTGATCGACAGCGCCGGCCCGCACGGCCCGAGGACCGACAAGGGAACGGTCACCCTGAAGGCCGGGCACCGGCACCGCATCCGGATCGACCACACGCAGCAGACCGGCGAGGCCCATATGAAGCTGCTGTGGTCCAGCCCGAGTCAGGAGCAGCAGATCGTGCCGCGGCGTCAGCTCTACGCCGACTGACGGGTGCCTGACGGGACCGTATGGAGCGGCGGGCGGGAAATCGTCCGCCCCGTTGGGCCGTTCGGGTCACCGCCCGCCCGAGGTGACCGGCCCTGCGCCGGGGCGCCGTCGCCGGTGCCCGCTCCTATGCTCGGGGAGCATGAACCACGACGAGATCCTGCGAACCCATGGTGAGGCTCTCGCGCTCTTCGGGACCCGGGTGCACGCCGTCCGCGACGACCAGTGGGACGCCCCGACGCCGTGCACGGACTGGCCGGTGCGCGCGCTGGTGAACCACCTCACGGCCGAACAGCTGTGGGTGCCCCGCCTGGTGCGGGACGGCGCCGCGGTCACGGACGTCGGAGCGGACTACGACGGCGATGTGCTCGGGGATGATCCGGCCGGGGCCTGGGACCGCGCGGCGGTGGCCGCCGTGGCGGCGTTCGCGGAGCGCGGCGCCCTGGTCCGCCCGGTCCAGCTGTCCTACGGCGCGGTCCCGGCCGCCGGGTACTGCACACAGATGACGGCCGACGCGGTGGTGCACACCTGGGACCTGTCCCGTGCGATCGGCGCCGATGAGCGGCTGCCCGGCCCGCTGGCGACAGCGGCGCTGCGCGAGGTGGAGCCGTACGCCCCCGGGCTCGCCGCCTCCGGGCTGTTCGCCCCCGCGGTGGAGGCCCCGGCGGACGCCGATGACCTCACCCGGCTGCTGTGCCTGCTCGGGCGCCGGCCCTGACTCGGAGGAGGAGGCCCCCGGGTCAGGGCCGGCGTACACCTGCGTTCAGCCGATCAGTCGATACCGCGGAAGATGTTCGGCTCGGCGGGATCGTCCTCACAGCCGGCCAGGCGCACCGGGGCACATCGGTCCCAGACTTCCAGATTGCGGACTTCCTTGATCCGGCCTGGCCGCTCGCCCCGCTTCAGACGGGGCTGCTTGTGTTGAGCCTTGTGCAAAGCCACCACGCACTCCTTCATCGAGGTATTGGTTCCGACGCGGTGGCGCCTCTTTCACAAACCGGGAGGTCAGCCAAGGTTTGTGGCGTTCCCGCGACGGGCCAATGGTGTTGGCGTCTCCCAGAAAGGTCGTCCGTCGCCCCTCAGAGTAACGACGCCGCACGCGGCGCGCTCGACGTTTTCCGCTGGGAAAGTCAAGTCCTCGGAAAGCGCGAATACCGCCGCCCGTGAATGACGGGGAACGAGGTGGAATCTGTGATACACATCACTCACCCGAACGGCCCCGCGGTTGCTGCATTCGCCCCGTTCCCTACGCTGGAGAGTGAGCGAGCAATGCAGCCGCTGGGGCCGCGCGCCATGCCGTAGGGCGCGCGGCCACGGTGCTACCCATGGGTGGGTGGCATGGTTCTCCGATTCCGGTTACTGGCTGGGGCGGCTGGTCTTCCAGCGCGTGCTGGCCGTTCTCTATGTGGTCGCGTTCCTCGCCGCGGCACGGCAGTTCCGGGCACTGATCGGTGCGCGCGGCATGCTGCCGGTGCCCGCGTATGTGGCGCGGGTGCCGTTCCGTGCGGCGCCCTCGGTCTTTCACTGGCGCTATTCGGACCGCTTCTTCGCGCTGTGGTCGTGGGGCGGGGTACTGCTCGCCGCCGCGGTGGCGGCGGGGGCCGCGGACGCCGTGCCGCTGTGGGCTTCGATGGTGATGTGGGCCGTGCTGTGGGCGATGTACCTGTCCATCGTGAACGTCGGACAGACCTGGTACGGCTTCGGCTGGGAGTCGCTGCTGCTGGAGGCGGGCTCGCTGGCGGTGTTCCTCGGCAACGCCGAGACCGCTCCCCCGGTGACGGTGATGTGGCTGCTGCGCTGGGTGCTGTTCCGGGTGGAGTTCGGGGCCGGGCTGATCAAGATGCGGGGCGACAGCTGCTGGCGGGATCTGACCTGCCTCTACTACCACCACGAGACCCAGCCGATGCCGGGACCGCTGAGCTGGTTCTTCCACCACCTGCCCAGGCCCCTGCACCGGGTCGAGGTGGCCGCCAACCATGTGGCCCAACTCGCCGTTCCGGTGCTGCTGTTCACCCCGCAGCCGATCGCCGGGTGGGCGGCGGTGGCGATGGTCGTCACCCAGCTGTGGCTGGTGTTGTCCGGCAACTTCGCCTGGCTGAACTGGGTGACCATCGCGCTCGCCCTGTCGGCCGCCGCCCCCCTGTGGGCGCGGCCCTCCGCGCCGCTCCCGGCGCCGCCCGTCTGGTTCGAGGTCCTGGCCCTCCTCGCCACCGCCGGGGTCCTGGTGCTCAGTTACCGGCCGGCCCGCAATCTGCTGGCCCGGCAGCAGCTGATGAACACGTCGTACGAGTCGCTGCATCTGGTCAACTCGTACGGCGCGTTCGGCAGCATCACGCGGGTGCGCCGGGAGATCGTGGTGGAGGGGACGGCGGACGCGGTGACCGGGCCGGACACCACCTGGCTCGCGTACGAGTTCCACGGCAAGCCGGGCGCGGTGCGCCGGCTGCCGCGCCAGTTCGCGCCGTACCACCTGCGGCTGGACTGGCTGATGTGGTTCGCCGCGCTGTCACCGGCCTACGCACGGGCGTGGTTCGTGCCGTTCGTGACGCGGCTGCTGGAGAACGACCGGGACACGCTGCGGCTGCTGCGCGGCAACCCGTTCCCCGGGCTGCCGCCCGCCCGGATCAGGGCCCGGGTCTTCCGCTACCGCTTCACGACCTGGCGGGAACTGCGGGATACCGGGGCGTGGTGGCATCGCGTCGAGGAGCGGGAGTTTCTGCCGCCGGTGGCCCGGTCAGCTCCGCACGGAAGGCGATGACCATCTCGCGCGCGTGACGCAGGCCGATGCGGGTGAAGTCCTCTTCGAGGGTGGCCAGTTCGGCCAGGGTCTCGTCCCGGTCGCGGCCGAGGCGGGAACGGGACTTGACGAGCCCGAGCCGGGAGAGGGCCATGCCGCGGGGCTCCTGCATCTCGCGGAACTCCCGCAGCGAGAGGGTGTAGGTCTCCCGCGCGGACTCGTAACGGCCCGCCCGGTAGAGGACGTTGGCCCGCATCTTGTGGTTGTAGGCGAGCGCGCTCGCCAGGTCCATGGCGCGGCAGATGGCCTCCGCCTCGGACAGCAGATCCAGCGCCCGGTCCGTCTCGCCCTGGACGGACAGGACATCGGCGACGCCGCGCAGCGACCAGGCGCGCCCGCGGAAGTCATCGGCCTCGGCGGCGATCCGGGCGGACTCCTCGAACAGCTCCAGGGCCTTGTCGTAGCCGCCGGTGTTGCGGTGCATCTGGGCTATGCCGGACATCGCCCAGACCATGTGCCGGGCCTCGCCGTGCGCCCGGCCCTGTTCGAGCAGCTGCTCGTGGAGCTCGGCTACCGCGGCGTAGTCGCCCTGTATGCGGCCGGTCTCGGCGAGCCCGGCGAGCGAGTAGCCGTGGGCGAGACGGTCGCCGCTGCCGTCGGCCAGCGCCACGGCGTGGGTGAGCAGCCGGCGGGCGAGCGGCAGGGTGCCGCACTGGCGGGCCAGGGTGCCGCCGCTCCACAGCGCCCAGGCCATGGCGCCCGCGTCACCGGCGGTGCGGGCGCTGCGGTAGCTCTCCCGCCAGGCGTCGCCCGCCTCCGTCACCCGGCCGAGCCGGCGGTTGGCCTCGGCGACCGCGAGGGCCGCCCGGGACCGCTCCAGTGGGGTGCCCGCGTCGGCGTGCGCCCGGCTCGCCTTCTCCAGCACCTCCTCGTAGGAGGAGTTCACTCCCAGGGCCGCACCCAACTCGCCCTGGTATTCCGGGGCGAATGCCTTGCCGTACATAAGATCCTGGCCCTCTCACGTCATCTCCGTGCCTTGATCAACAACCTACGAGTGAAACGGGGGCTCCGAATCCGTCCGCGTATGGGTGTTGCCGTACGACTCGAGTGCTACGGAGAGGGTCCATGGTCATCTTGAGGATGTACGGGAGTCTCAGGGTCCTCCCTCCGATGGGAGACCCCGCGGGCGTCGTGCGCCGCGCCCCGCGGGTGCCCGGCTTGCCCGAGCGGGGCGGGACGGGACACCCTGCTGACGACCGCCCGAGCACGGACCACTGACCACGAGCACCGAGGTGTGACATGGGAGCAGAAGGCACGGGGAAGCGGACCGGGACCGGTACGGGCCGCCGGCGCTTCCTCGGCACCGTCGCGGGGCTGGGGCTGGCCGCGGCGGCCGGAACGGGGCTGCGGTCCCTGGAGGAGGACCGCCCGCCCGCGGAGACCACCGCCCGCCGCCCGGGGCCGCGCCCGCCGCGCACCCGGCCGCTCTTCCTGGGCACCTACACCTCCGCCGAGGGTGGCGGCACCGGCGTCGGCTACGGCACGTACGACACCCTGACCGGGCGGATCACCACCGGCGGGGTGGTCACCGGAGTCGCCGACCCCTCCTATCTCGCCCTGGCGCCGTCCGGCCGGACGCTCTACGCGGTCAACGAGCGGGAGGAGGGCGGGGTGACCGCGATGGCGCTGCGGCCGGCCGGCCGGCCGGCGTTGCTGGGCACCCGGGCCACCGGCGGCGCGGGCCCCTGCCATCTTTCGGTGCACCCCGGCGGGCGCTGGCTGCTCAGTGCCAACTACCTCTCCGGCAGCGTCGCCGTGCATCCGGTCGACCCGGCCACCGGCGCGCTGGGCGAGCGCACGGATCTGGTCACCCACACCGACCCGCCGCCCGGCCCCGGCCAGGACGGGCCACACGCCCACCAGATCCTCACCGCCCCGGACGGCCGCCATGTGCTGGCGGTGGACCTCGGCAACGACACCGTCTACACCTACCGGCTCGACACCTCGGCCGGACGGCTCACCCGGCTCTCGCACACGGCGCTGCGGCCGGGCGCCGGCCCCCGGCATCTGACCTTCCATCCCTCGGGCGACTTCGCGTACCTCGCGAACGAGGTCGACAACACGGTGGTGGTCTGCCGCTACGACCGCCGCAGCGGACGGCTGACACCCGGCGCGCCGCAGTCCACCGGCACCGGTCCGGGCACCAGCTTTCCCGCACAGATCCTGGTCACCAGGGGCGGCCGCTTCGCCTATCTCGCCAACCGCGGGCACAACAGCCTGACCCGCTATGCCGTGGAGGCGGGCGGGGCCCGGCTGCGGCTGCTGGACACCGTGCCCGTGGGCGGGGACTTCCCCCGGCAGATCGCGTTCTCGCCGGACCAGCGGTGGCTGTTCGCGGCGAACCAGAAGTCGGGGTCGGTGACGGTGTTCGCGGTGGACGCCCGGACCGGGGCGCTGCGCCGCGCGGGTGCGCCGTTCACCGCTCCGGTCCCGGTGTGCGTCCTGCCGCGCTGAGCACGGGCCGCCCGCCACGGCCTGCCGCACCGTCCCGGAGGCGGAAACACTGCCGCAACAGCGCCGCAGGATTGGCCCACTAGCGTCGGCCCGCATGAGCACGAGCACGGAGACGGTACGGGACGACGGGACGGAGCGGGGCGGGGCACCGGCCGCGCCGGGAGGGCTGCGGCAGGGCCTCAAGCGCCGCCATATGCGGTTGATCGCGCTGGGCGGGGTCATCGGGGCGGGGCTGTTCGTCGGCAGCGGGGTGGTCATCCGGTCCGCCGGTCCGGCCGCGGTGCTGTCGTTCCTGGCGGCCGGCGTGCTCACCGTACTGATCATGCGGATGCTGGCCGAGATGACCGTGGCCCGTCCGGCGCTGGGGTCCTTCTACGCCCATGTCCGCGAGGCGCTGGGGCTGCGGGCGGGGTTCACCGTCGGCTGGCTGTACTGGTACTTCTTCGTGATCGTGGTCGCCGTCGAGGCGGTGGCCGGCGGCCGGATCGTCCAGCTGTGGCTTCCCGACGCGCCGTTGTGGGCGGTCAGCCTGGTGCTGATGACGCTGCTGACCGCGACGAACCTGGTCTCGGCCCGCTCCTACGGCGAGTTCGAGTACTGGTTCTCGTCGGTCAAGATCCTGGCGATCGTGGTGTTCCTCTTCCTCGGCGCGCTGTTCGTGCTGGGCCTGTGGCCGCACTCCCCCGGCGGGCTGGGCCATCTGACCGCACACGGCGGGTTCGCGCCCGAGGGCGTCGGCGCGGTGCTGGCCGCCGTCGTGCCCTGCATCGGGTTCTTCACCGGCGCGGAGATCGTGACGATCGCGGCGGCCGAGTCGGCCGAGCCGGAGCGGGCGGTGGCGGACGCGATCCGCTCGATCGTGCTGCGGGTGGTGGCCTTCTACGTGCTGTCGGTATTCCTGGTGGTCGCCGTGGTGCCCTGGACGTCGAAGGCGATCGAGGTGAGTCCGTACGCGGCGGTGCTGGAGCGGCTCGCGGTGCCCGCGGCCGGCACGGTCATGAACGCGCTGGTGCTGATCGCCGTGCTGTCCTGCCTGAACTCCGCGCTGTACACGTCCTCCCGGATGCTGTTCGCGCTCACCCGCAACGGGGACGCGCCGCGCGCCTTCACCGTGGTCAGCGCGAGCGGGGTGCCGCGCCGGGCGCTGCTGGCCGGGACCTCGGCCGGCTATCTGTCGGTGATCGCGGCCTGGATCTCGCCCGATGTCGTCTTCGAGTTCCTGATCAACTCCTACGGCGCGGTCGCCCTGTTCGTCTATCTGACGATCGCGGTCGCCCAGGTGCGGATGCGGCGGAAGCTGGAGCGTACGGAGCCGGAGCGGCTGACGCTGAAGATGTGGCTGTTCCCGTGGCTCAGCCGGGTCACCATCGCGCTGATGGCCGTGGTGATCGGGGCGATGGCGTTCCTGCCGGACAGCCGGCCGCAGTTCTGGCTGAGCCTGCTGACGGTGGCCGTGGTGCTGGCCGGGTACGAGCTGCGGCGGCGGAGGGGGCCGGCCGACGCGGGCTGAACCGCGCCGGCCGGCGGAGAACTCCTAGGCGGCCTGCTGCTCGTAGCCCACGAGCCGGACGCAGACGGCGAGGCCCTCGATGGCCTGCTCCAGCTCCGCGAGGCCCGGGTAGCTGGGCGCGATCCGGATGACGGCGTCGCGCGGGTCGTCGCCGTACGGGTGGGTGGCGCCGGCCGGGGTCAGCACGATGCCCGCCTCGGCGGCCCGGCGGACGACCTCCTTGGCGCAGCCGTCCGGCACTTCGAGGGTGACGAAGTAGCCGCCCTTGGGGTCGGTCCACCGGGCGAGACCGGTGCCGCCCAGCTCCGCCGCCAGAATCCGGGCGACGGCCTCGAACTTCGGCTGGAGCAGCGCGCGCTGGCGCTCCATGTGGGCCCGCACCCCGTCGGCGTCCCGGAGGAACAGCGCGTGCCGCAGCTGGTTGACCTTGTCCGGGCCGATGGACCGCTTGGAGTTGTTGGCGAGCAGCCACTCCACGTTCGCGGGCGAGGAACCGAAGAAGGCGACGCCCGCACCCGCCGCGGTGATCTTCGAGGTGGAGCCGAACACGAACGCGCGGTCCGGGTTCCCGGCGTCCGCGCAGGCGGCGAGCAGGTCGGCGATCTCGGCGGGCTCGTCGGTGAGGTGGTGGGCGGCGTACGCGTTGTCCCAGAAGATCCGGAAATCGGGCGCCGCGGCGGTCATCGAGGCCAGTCGCGCCACGGTCTCGTCGCTGTAGGAGACGCCGTCCGGGTTGCTGTACTTCGGGACGCACCAGATGCCCTTGACGGCCGGGTCCTCGGCGACCAGCCGCTCCACGACGGCCATGTCCGGGCCCTCGGCGGTCATCGGCACCGGGATCATGTCGATCCCGAACCGCTCACAGAGCGCGAAGTGCCGGTCGTAGCCCGGGACCGGGCACAGGAACGCGATCCGCTCCTGGTCCGCCCACCGCGACCCGGCCCCCGGCAGCACGCTCAGCAGGGCGTGCACCAGGCAGTCGTGCATCAGCTCGAGGCTGGAGTTGCCGGCCGCGAGGAGCTGCCCGACCGGCACCTGGAGCACCTCGGTGAATATCTCCCGGATCTCCAACAGGCCCTGCAGACCACCGTAGTTGCGGACGTCCGTGCCGTCGGCGGCGGTGTGCCGCCCGCCCGGCAGGCTCAGCAGGTCCTCGGAGAGGTCGAGCTGCTCGGGCGCCGGCTTGCCCCGGGTGAGATTCAGCGAGAGCCCGCGCCCCGCAAGGTCCTGGTAGTCCTTGCGGGCCCTCTCCAGGAGCCCGCTCAGGGCATCGGCGCTCAGCTCGGTGGTCATGGTGTTTCCTCTCGGGCCGGTGGCGCCCGGGACGGCGCCCGGGGCTTCGTGCTGCCTGCCGAGGATACAAACCGCCGTTCGAACGCCCTGGCCAGGCCCGGGTCGCCCCTGCTCAAGCCCGGCATATACGGCCCGATGCCGGACTCTCGCGGTGACCTATGACGACAAGTCGGTGAAGTCGGTCAGGTTACGAATGAGCACCTTGGAGGATTTGGGCACCTTGCGAGGTTCGTGCCGGCTGTCGCAAACGCCGTCCGGGCGGTCAGTCGGCGTAGAGGATCGCCCCGATGATGACCCACAGCGCCCAGGCCAGCGGGATCAGCGCCACGTAGGCCAGCGGCCGGCGCAGCACCGGCGCCCCTTCGTCCAACGGCTGCCGGCCCGGCGCGGGTGCGGACTGCGGCAGCTTGCTGAACTTCAGGTGGGCGATCAGGTTCCAGAGCAGGGTGAACGGTGTGAACGCCACGAGGGAGAGCGGGCTCCACCATCCCAGGCAGAGGGTCCTGGTCGTCATCTGCCGCACGACCGAGCGGCCGCAGCTCCGGCAGAACGGGCCGTCCAGCTTGTGGAAGTGCATCAGGACGAGCAGCCCCTTGTGGGCGCGGACGGAGAAGTTCTCCGCGGCCGGTGATCCGCAGCCCCGGCACCCGGGGGCGGGGACCTGAGCGGCCGGGTATCCGGGGGCCTGCGCGTAGCCGGGCTGGGCGTAGCCCGGCGGTGCGTAACCGGGCTGGGCGTAACCGGGCGGCGGGTAGCCGGGGTGCCCGTAGGGCTGCGGCTGCCCCGCCGGGTATCCCGCGGGCGGCCCCACGGGCTGCCCCGCCGGATAACCCGCGGGCTGCCCCGGCGGCTGCCCCACGGGCTGCCCCGCCGGATACCCCGCGGGCTGACCCGTCGGGTACATGGGTGCCTGGCCGTGGGGCGCGCCCTGGGGCGGCGGAGTGGTCATGGGTGTGTCTCCAGAGTGGACGGCGGGAGGGCGGAGCGGTCCTGGGCGCCAACGCTCCCCTGCCGATGCGGCGCGCGTCCCGCTGGGCGCCAACTCGGGCCGTCCGGGCCGTTGATCGTACTCGACGGCCTCCCGGGCCGGGAGCGGGTTCCGGTGTCCGCCCGGCCCGGCGGCAACCGGGGCCGCGGGGCGTGGCGTTCGGGGGAAGCCCGGGTGTCGCAGAGGGGGGCCGCGGTGCCCGGCTCGTACGTTCGGGCGGCATGACGTACGTATCGGCTGACCGCGCCTCCGGCCCCACCCGCCGCACCACGCTGACCGGGCTCGTCGGCGGCGCGGGAGCCCTCCTGGCCGCCGGGTGCAGCGGGTCGCCCGCCAAGGAGCCCACAGCACGTCGCACGGCCCGCGCCTACGCCACGGCGAGCGACCCCACGCCCGGAGTGATGACGCTCTTCAAGGACCCCGCCTTCAACTTCGGCGCGCTCATGGCGCTCGGCGGGTCCGGTTACGGCGCCGGTGAGGTGGGCGAGGTGCTCACCGCCGTGAACACGGTGAACGAGGCCGGTCTCTCCGCGCAGACCTACACCGAGACCTTCAAGAAGCTCGGCGACCGGCTGCGGCAGCCGCCCGGCACCGGCACGCCCGGGAAGGAGACCACCCGCTTCCGCGCGCTGCGGGCGGCGCAGTACTACGCACAGGCGCTGTTCTTCGTCCTCGGCTCCGACTCCCCCGGCAGCGAGGAGGCGCTGTACCAGGCGGGGCGCGACTCCTGGGACGCGTTCTGCGAACGGTGCGACCCGGTTCCGGTGACGGCCCGCGTCCCGTACGGGAAGACCCCGATGCCCGTGTGGTTCTTCCGGCCGGACGACTCCGGCGAACGGCGCCCCACCGTGATCCTCACGAACGGCAGCGACGGACAGGACGTCGACATGTGGACCTACGGCGTCGCGGCCGCCCTCCAGCGCGGCTGGAACGCCCTGGTGTACGACGGGCCCGGCCAGGGTCAGCTGCTCTTCGTCGACCAGGTGGTCTTCACCCCGCGCTGGGAGAACGTCGTCACCCCGCTCGTCGACTGGCTGTCCGCCCGCCGGGACGTGGACACCGGCAAGATCGCCCTGACCGGGCTGAGCATGGCCGGGGACCTGGCGCCGCGCGCCGCGGCCTTCGAGCGCCGGATCGCCGCGCTGGTGGCGATGCCCGGTGTGCTCTCCCCCTGGCTGGGCTTCCCTCCGGAGATCCGGGAGATCCTCACCCCGGACAAGGAGAAGACCAACAGCATCTGGAACAAGGAGGTCGTTCCCGGGCTGTCGCCGTCCGAGGCCGCGACGATGAAGAAGCGTTTCGAGCCCTTCTCCGCCCCGGCGATGCTCGCGGCCCGCCAGGGCAGGATGTTCACCGACTTCTACACCCCGGCCACTCTCATCAAGTCGCTGGACATCACGGACGTCGTGGGCCGCATCACGATGCCCACGCTGGTGCTCGACTACGACTTCGAGCAGTTCTACCCCGGGCAGCCGCGCCAGATGTTCGAGAAGCTGACGGCTCCCAAGGACTACGTGAAGCTCACCGCGGCCACCGGCGCACAGCTGCACTGTTCCCCGATGGCCCCGCAGCAGCACTGCGAGGTCGTCTTCGACTGGCTGCAGGAGAAGCTGACCGGCAGCTGAGCCGGCCCGGCGGCGAATCCGCCGGAACAGGTCCTAGCCGCCCAGGTACTGCCGCAGCAGATCACCGAGTTCGGTCTCGAACTCCGCGTAGTCGTGGCGGAGTCGGTCGCCCGGCCAGTTGTCCGGCAGGAGGTCGGCGGGCAGCAGGGGGTCGGCGAGGAGATGGCGGAGAGCGGCCGCCGCGACGGTGAAGCGGTCGGCGTGGTTGGCGGCGCGGTCCAGGGCGGCCGACAGGGCGCGGGCCCGCCGGGCCCAGCCGGGCAGGTCCCACAGCCGGCCGGCGAGGGCGGCCGGGTCGCCGTCCGGGGCGCCGGTGAACCAGGTGCACTGGTCGGTGACGACGGCGGGGCGGGGCCGGTCGAGATTGGCGGGGCGCAGCCAGTTGCCCTCGCGCAGCCGGGCCAGTCGCAGCGTCGCCATGGCCTGGCGCAGTGCGGTGCGCTCGGCCGCCGGGCGACCTTCCGGGGTGGTGACGACGGCGATCTCCCAGTCCCCGTCCCAGGGAAGGGTCCGCGGCGTGCGGCTCTCGTCCTGCCGGGTCTGGCGCGCCAGCAGCCGGGTGGTGAGGGCGTACGAGCCGTCGGTCTGCCGCAGGTCACCGGCGGCCACCATCCGCGAGAGGGCGACCCGGACGGTGCCCTCGGCGATGCCGAAGAGTTCGCCGACCCGCACCAGGGCGCGGGCGGGCAGCCGCGGCGGGTGATGGCCGAGGAGGGTGCTCAGCACGATGGAGCGGGCGGTGAGCGGGCGCAGGGCGAGCGCGGCGGCCTCGGCGTCGTCGAGCGTGCGGGTGGGGTCGTCGTTCATATGTGCAGGAAATTCTAGCGAGGGCGGTCCCGGCGGCCATTACAGTCTTCACGCGGCTGTACGGGCTCTGTAACGTCAACGGTATGACCGTCACCCATGAAGTCGTGAATCAGGCCCCGCCGCTGACCGGGTTCAGCGCGGCGGACGAGCCGGCCCTGCTGGAGGCGCTGCGCCGGGAGGGCGCCGAGTGGGGCGTGCGGGAGGTGACCGAGCTGGGCGCGCTGGCCGGTTCCGCCGCGGTACAGGAGCAGGCCCGCTGGGCGGAGGAGCAGCCGCCGCGGCTGCACACCCACGACCGCTTCGGGCACCGCGTCGACGAGGTCACCTTCCATCCGGCCTGGCATCAGCTGATGACGGTCGCGGTGGAGCACGGGCTGCACGCCGCCCCCTGGACGGACGGCCGCTCCGGGGCACATCTCGTGCGCGCCGCGAAGTTCTACGTCTGGTCGCAGGCCGAGGCGGGCCACGGCTGTCCGGTCTCGATGACCTATGCCGCGGTGCCCGCCCTGCGGGCCGCGCCGGATCTCGCCGCGCAGTACGAGCCGCTGCTCGCCGCCCGCAGCTACGACTTCGGGCTGCGGCCGCCGCTGACCAAGTCGGGCCTGATCGCCGGTATGTCGATGACGGAGAAGCAGGGGGGCTCCGACGTACGGGCCAACACCACGCGCGCGGTGCCGGCCGGCGACGGCAGCTACCGCCTCACCGGCCACAAGTGGTTCACCTCGGCGCCGATGAGCGATCTGTTCCTGGCGCTGGCGCAGACCGAGGAGGGGCTCGGCTGCTTCCTGGTGCCGCGGGTGCTGCCGGACGGCACGCTCAACGGGATGCGGCTGATGCGGCTCAAGGACAAGCTGGGCAACCGCTCCAACGCGTCCTCCGAGATCGAGTACGACGAGGCGGTGGCGTGGCCGGTCGGTGAGCCGGGGCGTGGGGTGCGGACCATCGTCGAGATGGTGAACATGACCCGGCTGGACTGTGTGCTGGGGTCGGCGGCCGGGATGCGGGCCGGGCTGCGGCAGGCGCTGCACCACACCGCGCACCGCCGGGCGTTCGGGCGGGAGCTGGACCGCCAGCCGCTGATGCGTTCGGTGCTCGCCGATCTGGCGGTCGAGTCGGAGGCGGCGACCCTGCTGGGGATGCGGCTGGCGGCGGCGGTGGACCGCGCGCAGGCCGGGGACGCCGGGGAGGCGGCGCTGCGCCGGCTGGCGCTGGCGGCGGGCAAGTACTGGGTGTGCAAGCGGGGCAGCACCCACGCGGCGGAGGCCCTGGAGTGTCTGGGCGGCAACGGCTACGTCGAGGAATCCGGCATGCCGCGGCTCTACCGGGAGGCGCCGCTGCTGTCCATCTGGGAGGGCTCGGGCAATGTCGCGGCGCTCGACGTGCTGCGGGCGATCGGCAGGGAACCGGCCGCGCTGGACGCGTTCTTCGCCGAGGTGGAGACCGCGGCGGGCGCCGACCGGCGGCTGGACGCGGCGGTGGCCGGGGTCCGCAAGATGCTCGGCGGGCTCGGCGATCCGGAGCAGGCACAGCTGAGGGCGCGGTCACTGGCCGAGCGGATGGCGCTGGTCCTCCAGGGTTCGCTGCTGGTGCGGCACAGCCACCCGGCGGTCGCCGACGCGTTCTGCGCCTCACGGCTCGACGGGGAGTGGGGCCACGCCTTCGGCACCCTGCACCCCGGCGCCGATCTGGCCTCGATCCTGGAGCGCAGCCGCCCGGCGGCCGGGAGTGGGGCCTGATGTCCGTACGGGTGGAGCGGGCCGGGCCGGTGACGACGGTGGTGCTGTCCCGGCCCGCCTCCCGCAATGCCGTGGACGGTGACACGGCCCGGCAACTCGCCGACGCCTTCCGGGAGTTCGATGCCGATGAGGGTGCCCGGGTGGCGGTGCTGTGGGGTGCGGGCGGGACGTTCTGCTCCGGTGCCGATCTGAAGGCGATCGGCACCGGGCGCGGCAACCGCGTGGCCCCGGACGGGGACGGGCCGATGGGGCCGACCCGGATGCGGCTCGGCAAGCCGGTGATCGCGGCGGTCGCCGGGCATGCGGTGGCCGGCGGCCTGGAGCTGGCGCTCTGGTGCGACCTCCGGGTCGCGGAGGAGGACGCGGTGTTCGGGGTGTTCTGCCGGCGCTGGGGCGTGCCGCTGATCGACGGCGGTACGGTCCGGCTGCCCCGGCTGATCGGTGCGAGCCGGGCGATGGACCTGGTGCTGACGGGGCGTCCGGTCCCGGCCGCCGAGGCGCTGGACATCGGCCTGGTCCATCGGGTGGTGCCGCCCGGTACGGCGCGCGCGGAGGCGGAGCAGCTGGCGGCGGAGCTGGCCCGTTTCCCGCAGGACTGTCTGCGCAGCGACCGTGCCTCGCTGCTGGACCAGGAGGGCCGGGACGAGGAGGCGGCGATGGCCGCGGAACTCCGGTACGGGCGTGCCGTCCTGCCCGGGGCGACCCAGGGCGCGGCCCGGTTCGCCGCGGGGGCGGGGCGGCACGGCGAACCGGACCCGGGAGCCGCCGCCCCCACGGAGCCGGCCCACCCCGGGGCCGCTCCGGACTCCCCTGGCGCCCGCCCCGGTCACACCGGCTGACGGCAGGCGCCGCCCCGCGGCCGGCCGGCGTCGTTGAACGCCCGCGGCGCTCCGCGTACCGTCACCCTGCCCCGCCTTCGCCGCCCGTCCGCCAGGAGTACCCCGTGCATGAGCTGAACTACCCCGAGGCGGGCGGCACTCGGCATACCCCGCTGCCGCCCGGCTACCGCCACCTCCACGAGGAGCTGCCGCTCGGCCACGGCCGCGCGGTGCTGAGCGCGGCCGGCGAGGCGATCACCACCTTCCGGATGCACCGCGCGGCCGGCACCGGAATCCGCGCCGACGCCCCACGGGCCGCGAAGGGCGTGCAGGTCGAGGTCTCACTGGGGTTCGGCCCGGTGCGGCTGCGGGCGCCGTGCACCGTGGTGTGGACGGTGACCGAGGAGGACCGCATCGGGTTCGGGTACGGAGCCCGGGAGGGGCATCCCATGTGCGGGGAGGAGGCGTTCGTCGCCGAGCTGCGCGCGGACGGGTCGGTGTGGTTCACGGTGACCGCCTTCAGCCGGCCCGCCCGGGCACTCACCCGCGGCGCGGGCCCGCTGGTCCCGGTCTTCCAGCGCCAGTACGTCCGCCATCTCGGCCGTACCCTCCGCCGCCTGGCGAACCGTCCGTGAACTCCGGGCGACGGGAAACCGGCCATTGTCGCCCCGTCGCCGTCACGCCGCCCGCATGAACCGGGCGGCGGCGCGAGCACCTCACACCGCTCTCCGGCCTCCCGACACCACACCCGCTCACCCCCTGATGACCTGCGGAACACGGGTAGTTACCGGCGCGTAGCATGACGGCCGCTGATCGCCATACGTCCACCTCGGCTTCATCATTTCGTCACCATCACCTCTGGCGACCGTGAAAGAAAACCAGACATGTGTGATGACGAACTGATCCCGCCGCAGGCGGACATGACCGAGCGTGAGTGGCTACGGACCGGGTCGGAGGCGACGGCCGGGGGGCCGTCGATGCGGACGACGGGGCGCGTTCCGCAGTGGGTGAACCGGCGGACCCTGCTGGGCGGCGCGATGGCCGGTGCGGCGCTCACGGTGCTGCCGTCGCCGGGCCAGTCGCCCGCGTCCGCCGCGCCCCGCCGTGGGGGCCCGGGGGCCTTTCCGTTCCCCGAACACCCCAACAAGAAGGGCGAGTTCGCCATCCTGGTGACCGGTGACGCCGGGACCGGGGACGAGGCGCAGTACGCGGTGGCGGCCGCCGCGCGCGACCTCTGCCGGAGCGAGGGGATAGGCCTCGCGGTCGGCCTCGGCGACAACATCTACGAGAACGGGCCGGAGTCCGACGACGACTCGGAGTTCCAGGACAAGTTCGAGAAGCCGAACAGCGGCATCGACGTGCCCTGGCTGATGGTGCTGGGCAATCACGACTGCTCGGGGCTGATCCCCGGCAGCGGCGGCGACCCCTCCCGCGGTGACCGCGAGGTCGCCTACGCGGCCACGTCGAAGCGCTGGTACATGCCGAGCCGCTACTACAGCGTGCCGCTGCCGGCCGCCGACCCGCTGGTGGAGTTCTTCGCCATCGACACCATCCCCTGGTCGTCGTATGTGGCCCAGCTCGACCCGCACTACCGCTGGGACGGGCCGTACATGCGTGAGCAGCGGAGCTGGCTGGAGGGTGCGCTGCGTGCCTCGCGCGCCCGCTGGAAGGTGGTGATCGGCCACCACCCGTACCTCAACAACGGCAAGCACGGCAGCGCCGGTTCCTACGACGGCTTCGAGATCGGGAACTACACCAGCGGCGTCCACCTCAAGGACATGTACGAGAACGTGGTCTGCGGACGGGCCGATCTGATCCTGTCCGGCCATGACCACACACTGCAGATCCTGGAGCCGACGGCCCGTACGGGCGGCACCCGGCAGGTGGTGTGCGGCGCCTCGGCCAAGACGGAGGACGGCACGGCACACTTCGGGCACCCGGCGGCCTGGCAGAACTTCTCCGACCACGGGTTCATGGTGCTGAAGGTGTCCGGGGCGCGGCTGACCATCGACGCGTACACCGTGGATGTGGCGACCCGGAAGGCCACCCTCGCCCACCGGACCCGCCAGACCCGGCCGGTGGCGGCGGCGCGGGCGCACGCCTGACGGCAGCGGCCGTCCCGGGGGCGCGCTCCCGGGACGGACGTTCACGGGTGCCGGCGGTGCTCAGGGGTGCATCCGGGCGCCCTTGAGGACCTTGTCGACCGCGTTGCGGGGGCCGTACACGGCGAGGCCGACGACGTCCAACTGGCCCGTCGGCACGGCACGTACCGCCGCGCGGTTGTCCCGGTCGTTGCCGGTGGCGAAGAGGTCGGAGGTGAACACCGACCGGGGCAGCGCACGGGACAGGGCGCGGCCGTGTGCGGCGGTCAGCACCTCCTTGGTGCCCTCGAAGACCAGCACGGGCTGGCGGAACATGGGCAGATACGGGGTGTCGTCGGCGTCGGCGTACGGTTCGCCGATCACCTCGGGGAGCTGTGAGCCGAAACCGCTCACCAGGAACGCGGTCACGTTCAGCCGCTGCCAGGGCTCCAGGTCCTCGCGCAGCAGAACTGCGATCTTGGTGTCGAAGCGTACGGGGGAGGTGTTCTCGGTGGTCATGCTCCGAGCCTGCCGACCGCCCCGCCTCCTCTTCTTGTACGTTCCTGGCGTGGTGGCGGCACGGCGGGAGTCCGGCGCCAGGAACGTGGGGCGTGTGCCGGGCGGTGCTCCCCGCCGGGGACCGCTTCTTCCGGGCGGCCCTCCGGACGTACCGGACATGCGGGGCTTCCGGCCCGCGCCTAGGGTGTTCGCATGGCCGCGTTCCGGTGGATATCGGCCCCGGTCAACGGCCCGCGACCGAGGGCACGAGGTGTGCTCGGCGCGGCCTCGCGGGCTGCCGTCCCCGGACGCCGCCCGCCGGGAGCGGGCCCGAATGTCCCGCGCGGCCGGGCCATGAGGCGCGGCGCACCATGACCGGCCCGCCCCTGGAACCGTCCGACAGGGCCTACGACCCCCGGGCCGACCGGGAGTGGCGCCATGTCCCGGAGGACTCCTCCGGGGTGTCGCACCGTGAGCCCATCGGCCTGCGTGAGCGGCTCTCGCTCAACCGGACGGGCACCTTCGACTGGGATCTGGACGAGGGTTCCATGGACCTGGACCCCGGTGCCCTGGAGGTCTTCGACCTCCGTCCGGACGAGTACGACGGCGCGCCGATGTCCCTGGTCACCCGCGTGTCCCCGGAGGAGGGCCTGCGGCTCGACGAGGCGCTCTCCCAGGCCCTGCAGGACGGCCACTCGTCGTACGGCGCGTACTTCCGGGTCCAGTGCCGCGACGGCACCCAGCGCTGGACGCACTCCCAGGGGCGGATTCTGCACGACGCGGACGGGAAGCCGTACCGGATCATCGGCATCGTCCGGGAGGCGACCAGCGAGCTGGCGGACTCCGCGCTGCTGCGCTCGCTCCAGCAGGAGCGGCAGCGGCAGACCGTGATGGTGCAGCAGACCACCGCCGCGCTGGCCCGCGCGCTGTCCGTCGGGGATGTGACCCGGGTGCTCACCGGGTCCGGCGGAGCCCGGCGGTTCGGTGCGGACGGGCTGGTCCTGGGGCTGGTCGAGAACGACCGGTTCAAGGTCATCGCCACCGCCGGGCTGGAGGGCGAGGTACCCGACGACATGATGACCTCCCGGCTGGACGACACCCTGCCGCTGGCCGACTCGGCGCGCTCCCGGCGGTCCATCTTCCTCGGCAGCCGCGGTGAGCTGATCGCCCGCTATCCGCGGCTGCGCCCGTACACCGACGTACTGCCGGCGGGCAGCGCGGCCTTCCTCCCGCTGGTCGCGCAGGACACCGTCATCGGTGCGCTGGGGCTGTTCAACGCCGAGCCCGCGGTGCAGTCGCCGGAGGCCAGGAACCTGGCGCTGGCGCTGGCCGGTGTCGTGGCGCAGTCGGTGCAGCGGGCGACCCTCTTCGACCAGGAGCGGGAGTTCGCGACGGGCCTCCAGGCGACGATGCTGCCGCGCCGGCTGCCGCCCCTCACCGGCGGCGCGGTCACCGTCCGCTACCACCCGGCGAGCGTCGGGCGGGACATCGGCGGCGACTGGTACGACGTGATCACCCTGCCCCAGGGGCGGACCGGGCTGGTGGTGGGTGACGTGCAGGGGCACGACACCCATGCGGCGGCCGTGATGGGCCAGCTGCGGATCGCCCTGCGCGCCTACGCCAGCGAGGGGCACTCCCCGGAGACCGTGCTGGTGCGGGCCTCCCGCTTTCTGGCCGAACTGGACACCGAGCGCTTCGCGACGTGTACGTACGTCCAGGCCGACCTGGAGTCCGGGGCGCTGCACCTGGCACGGGCCGGCCATCTCGGCCCGCTGATCAGCAACAGCTCCCGGCACATCGACTGGCCCGAGGTCCGCGGCGGGCTGCCGCTGGGCCTGGCCACGCACTTCGGGCGCGACCACTTCCCGGAGACCCAGCTGTTCCTGGAGCCGGGCTCGACGCTGCTGCTGTGCACCGACGGCCTGGTGGAACAGCCCGGCCGGGACATCTCCGCGGGCATCGACGCGCTGTCCGCCGCGGTCCGCGCCGGCCCCGCCGACCTGGAGGCGCTCGCCGACCGGCTCTCGGCCCACCTGTGGGCCGATCCCGGCTCGGAGGACGACATGGCTCTCCTGCTGCTGCACCGGCTGCCCGGTCCCGGGGGCGCCACCACGCCGCGGCTGCGGCTGCATGTCCACCAGGCCGATCCGTCAGGCGCCGCCGAGGTCCGCTCGGCGCTGCGCCGCACCCTGGACCAGTGGCGGGCGGGCGCCGTCATGCACAACATCGAGGTCGCCGCCTCCGAGCTGATCGCCAACGCGCTGACCCACACCGAGAGCGGTGCCCTGGTCTCCATGGAGCTGCTGTCCGGCACCCCGCGCCGTATCCGGCTGGAGGTCGAGGACCGTTCCAGCCGGTGGCCGCGGCGGCGCAGCCCCGGCGAGACCGCCACCTCGGGGCGGGGACTGATGCTGGTCGAGGCGCTCGCCGACGAATGGGGCGCGGAGCCGCGGGGCGCGGGCAAGGCCCTGTGGTGTGAGTTCGCGGTACCGGACACGTCGGATCTGGCGCACTGAACTCGCGTACGGGGAAGAGTGACTGGCGGTACGTCAACGCCGTCGGCGGGCAGGTCCCGTGGTGGGTGGCGCCCTTCCGCGCCCGGCGCCACAGGGGGCCGAGCCGACCAACCTGGCCGTTGGCCGACTCGGCCTGTCCGGAACGTACACCCTCATGTCCCGGACGAAAACCTCGCCGGAACAGGGGCCGTCGGTCCCAAGTCCCGTGCCGCGCGCGGGTGCTCAGTCCTCCGGCCCGTACCAGAGCGTCGTCATGTTGCAGAACTCCCGGATGCCGTGGCCGGAGAGCTCCCGTCCGTAGCCGGAGCGCTTGGCGCCGCCGAACGGGAGGCCCGGGTGGGAGGCGGTCATCCCGTTGAAGAAGACCCCGCCGGCCTGCAGGTCGCGGGCCAGGCGGTCCTGTTCGCCGGGGTCCCGGGTCCAGGCGTTGGAACTGAGCCCGAACGGCGTGTCGTTGGCGACCCGCACCGCCTCGTCCAGGTCGGCGACGCGGTAGAGCGTGGCGACCGGCCCGAACGCCTCCTCGTGGTGGATACGCATGTCGGGGGTGATGCCGGACAGCACCGTCGGCTCGTAGAACCAGCCCGCGCGGTGCCGCGGCGGGCGCTGTCCGCCGCACAGTGCGGTGGCGCCCTTGTGGACCGCGTCGTCGACGAGTTCCTCCAGGTCGGAGCGGCCCTGTTCGCTGGAGAGCGGGCCGATGTCGGTGTTCTCGTCCATCGGGTCGCCGACCGTCAGCGCGGCCATCCGGGCGGTGAACCGCTCGGCGAACGCGTCATGGACGTCCTCGTGCACGATGAACCGCTTGGCCGCGATGCACGACTGCCCGTTGTTCTGGACGCGCGCGGTGACGGCGACGCGGGCCGCCTTGTCGAGGTCGGCGGAGGGCAGCACGAGGAACGGGTCGCTGCCGCCGAGTTCGAGGACGGTCTTCTTGACCTCGTCGCCGGCGGTGGCGGCCACCGCGCGGCCGGCGATCTCACTGCCGGTCAGGGTCGCGGCGGCGACCCGCGGGTCACGCAGGATGTCCTCGACGGCGCCGGAGCCGATCAGCAGGGTCTGGAAACAGCCCTCGGGGTAGCCGGCGCGACGGAAGAGCTCTTCGAGGTAGAGCGCGGTCTGCGGGACGTTCGAGGCGTGCTTGAGCAGCCCGGTGTTGCCCGCCATCAGGGCGGGCGCGGCGAACCGTACGACCTGCCAGAGCGGGAAGTTCCAGGGCATCACCGCGAGCACGGTGCCGAGGGGGCGGTAGCGGACCACGGCGCGGCGCGCACCGGAGTCGCTGACGTCGGCGGGGTCGGGGTGCTCGTCGGCGAGCAGCGCCTCGGCGTGGGTGGCGTACCAGCGCATGGTCTTGGCGCACTTCGCGGCCTCCGCGCGCGCCTGGGCCAGCGGTTTGCCCATCTCGGTGGTCATGGTGCGGGCGATGCCGTCCTGGTCGGCGTCGAGCAGGTCGGCGGCCGCGAGCAGGAGTTCCCGTCGGCGCGCGAAGCTCGTGGTGCGGTGCTCCTGGAAGGCCTGCTCCGCCCGGACCAGATGATCTTCGATCTCGCCCGCGTTGAGCGCGTCGAAGGTCTTCAGGGTCTCGCCGGTGGCCGGGTTGACCGTGGCGATGGCCATGATCAGCACCTCCTTGATGGTGCGGGGGCGTGGTCCCCGCGGTGTGCGGGGCGGAAGTCCGGGCGGCTCCTAGGAGAGCGGCGAAGGGGCCGGGGACGGCTCCGGGACCGGGTCGGGATCGGGTCCGGGCGGACGGGGTATCGGCGACGGTTCCGGCGGGATGGGTTCCGGTGGCGCGGGCGGGACCGGCGGGCCGGGAAGCGGGTCAGGGACCGGGTTCGGCGGCGGGCCCCCCGGCTCCGGCGCGGGCTGCGGATCACGGTCGAGCGTGCGCTCACTGCACGTATGCGGTTGCCGCTGCACTGCGGGCCTCCAGAATGAGACGGCTAGTGGCACATCAGCCCCCGTACCCGAGTTTCGCCCGTCCATGGCCCCGGCGCACGGCGGATTGCCGCGGACGGGTTGCGTGGGCGCCGGGCACGGCGTATGTGACCCGATCGGGCGGCGCCGGGCGCACCGGTCCCCCGCTACCTTGCGGGCATGCCCATGACGTGGACGAGGACCGGGACGGCGACGGGCCCGGCGGAGCATCCGGTGCGGCACCCGGTGGCGGCCCGCGGCAGGACCGGGGCCCGTGCCGTGGCGTTGCTGTCAGCGGCCGGGGTGGCGCTGGTCGCGGCGGCGGGTCCGCCCGCCGCCTCCCCGACCCCTCGTGTGCCGCTCCCCGCCTCCATGGCCGACACCGGGGGCGGCACCCAGCTGATCACCGCCCGCGCGGACACCACCGCCGCGACCACCGGGACCGTGCAGTGGTGGCAGCGGGTCAACGGCCGCTGGCAGCAGCGGGGTTCGGCACCGGCCCGCTTCGGAGCGGGCGGGCTGGTCGAGGGCGGCAGCCGGGTGCAGGGCACCTCGACCACCCCGACCGGGCTCTACGACCTGCCGTTCGGCTTCGGGACCGCACCGGCACCGCCCGGCACCGCGATCCCCTACCGCAGGGTCGGCCCGGACTCCTGGTGGTGCGAGGACAACACCTCCGCCTCCTACAACCGCTGGGTGCAACCGCTGCCCGCGGACTGCGCGGCCGGTGAGTCCGAGCGGCTGGCCGGCTATCCGACGCAGTACAGCCGGGCCCTGGTCACCGGCTTCAACTACCACCGCCCGGTGCGCGGCCGCGGTGCCGGGATCTTCCTCCATGTCCACGGGAAGGGCGCCACGGCCGGCTGTGTGTCCGTACCGGCCAGGGCGATGGCACGCATCCTGTCCTGGGTGCGGCCGTCCGCACATCCGCACCTCGCCCTCGGCACCGCGTCCGGGCCGACCGCCCTCACCCGCTACTGAGGGGGCGGCCCTGACCTGCCCCGGGTTCACGGCTGTCGGCGGCGCCAGCTCATGGGCGCCCCGGCCTCACGGCTGTGGGTCGTGGGCGTCGTAGCGGGCGAAGGAGCGGCGGCCGAGGCCGAGGGCGGCCACGACCAGGACGCAGGCCAGGCCGCCGCCGATCACCGCGGTGGCCAGGGAGGTCAGGTCGGCCGCCGAACCGGCGAGGAAGTCGCCGAGCCGCGGGCCCCCCGCGACCACGACGATGAAGACGCCCTGGAGCCGGCCGCGCATCGCGTCCGGCGTCGCGGCCTGCAGCATGGTGCTGCGGAACACCATCGAGACGGTGTCCGCGCACCCGGCCACCGCCAGGAAGAACAGCCCCAGCCACAGCTGCCGGGAGAGCCCGAAGCAGGCGATGGCCGCACCCCAGGAGGCCACCGCGATCAGGATGGCCAGGCCGTGCCGGCGGATACCGCCGAGCCAGCCGGAGAACAGCCCGCCCAGTACGGCGCCCACCGCGGGCGCCGCGACCAGCAGACCGACCGTCTCGGCGTCCCCGCCGAACCAGAGCACCGCGACCGCCGGGAACAGGGCACGCGGCTGCGCGAGCACCATCGCCGCCAGGTCCGTGAAGAACGTCATCCGCACGTTGGGCCGGGTGGCGAGAAAGCGCAGGCCGTCCAGTACGGAGGCCCGGCGCTGCGGCCCCTCCCCCTGGTCGGGCCGCATGGCCGGCAGCCGCCACATCGCGTACAGCGAACCGCCGAAGGCCACCACGTCGATCAGGTACGCGGTCTGATAGCCCCACAGGCCCACGATGACGCCGCCCAGCATCGGCCCGCCCATCAGACCGAGGTTGGTGGTCAGGGAGTTGAGGGCGTTGGCGGCCGGCAGCTGCTCGGTGGGCAGCAGCCGCGGGATCATCGAGGAGCGGGCCGGTGAGTTCATCGCGAAGCAGACGGCCTGGCAGGCGACGACGGTGTAGAGGAGCCAGACCCGGTGGTATCCGGCCAGTGCGGCGGCGGCCAGGACCACGGACAGCGCCGTCGCGCCGAGGGCACTGTAGAGGCCCAGTTTGCGGCGGTCGACGGTGTCGGCGATGGCGCCGCCGTACAGCCCGAAGACGACCAGCGGGACCAGCGAGCACAGCCCCACCAGGCCGACCGAGAAGGTGGAGTGGGTGAGGGCGTAGACCTGGAGGGAGACTGCGAGCGCGGTCATCTGCTGGCCCATCCAGGAGATGGTGTTGCCACACCAGAGACGGCGGTAGTCGGGAGAGGTGCGCAGCGGGGTCAGATCGGCGAATATCCGGGAGCGCAGGGGTATTTCGCCCTTTTCGGCGGTCGTTGTAGGGGGCACGCGGCAGTTTAAGCACGGGACGGGGCGACCGTGGGGGCCGGGGCGGGAAGAGGCACCCCGGGGGCCTGCCCCTTACGCGCGGGGCGGGCAGCCGGCCGGCCCGGCCGCCGTCTCCCGCGTTCCGGGCCGGCCTGTTCCACCTCACCAGCGCCAGCGGGTGGCGGCGGCGATCTCCTCGGCCGCACAGCCGGCGAAGTGGGCCTCCTCGGCCCGCCGGACCGCGAGCACCGCACCGTGCAGCACCTCGCCCATCGCCTCGTACAGCGGGGCTGACTTCTCCAGCCGGTCGGCCGCCTCGGTGAGGGTCGCGGGCAGCCGTACGATGCCGCGCCGGGCGCGCTCGCGGACGCCGAGGGTGCCCGGGTCACCGGCGTGCGGTTCCGGCAGCTGCGCCGCGGACTCGATGCCGTGCAGCCCCGCGGCGAGGACCGCGCCGACCGCGAGGTACGGATTGGCGGCCGCGTCGAAGGTCTTGACCTCGGCGTGCCCGCCATCCGGGTCGTCGGGAGCGCCGGTGATCAGGCGCAGCGCCGCCTCCCGGTTCTCCACGCCCCAGCACTGGTAGACCCCGGCCCACTGGGAGGGCTGGAGCCGCAGATAGCTGGCGGGTGAGGGGCAGCCGAGGGCGAGCAGGGCGGGCAGGGCGTTCAGGACACCGCCGAGGAAGGCCACCGCGTCCGGCGCCAGGCCCCAAGAGGCGTCCGGGCTGCGGTGCAGGCTGACGCCGTCGCGGTACAGGCCGAGGTGCAGGTGGCAGCCGTTGCCGACCTGGCCGGCGACGACCGTCGGGGCGAAGGAGGCGCGCAGTCCGTGCCGGGCGGAGACGGCGCGGACCGTCTCCCGGACCAGCACCACATCGTCGGCGGCCCGGACGGGGTCGGCCGGGGCGGTGGTGACCTCGAACTGGCCGGGGGCGTACTCGGGGTGGAGCTGGAGGACGTCGATGCCCTGGACGGTCAGTGCCTCGGTGACATCGCGGAGGTAGTCCGAGAGTTCGACGACCCGGGTCATGCCGTAGGCGGGGCCCGCGCAGGGGTGATCGAGCGGGTCGTCCGGGTCGGCGGCCGGCTGGGGTCCGGCCGGGGCGCGGGTGACCACCCATTCGGTTTCGAAGCCCATCCGCACGTCCAGACCGGCCGCACCGGCCCGCTCGGCCATCCGCCGGGCGAACTGCCGCTGGCAGCCGGGGTACGGCCGGCCCAGCTGGTCGTAGCGGTCCACCGGTGCCCAGGCCCAGCCGGGCTGTGCGGCGAGGACGGTGACCCGGTCCAGGTCGGGGAAGAGCCGCAGGTCCCCGTCGGGCCCGCCGAGGTGCTCGGAGGCGGTGATGGTGTCGTCGGAGGTGAAGACGTCGAAGACGGGTGACATCCCGACACCGCGCTCCGCGACGGCCGTGAGCCGGTGCGCCGGAACGGTTTTGACGCGGCTGACGCCCGCGTTGTCCACCCAGGTCAGCGCCACGTTCAGGACGCCTTCCGCCGTCAGCCGCGCCGCCGACCGGCGGGCTTCCTCGCGCTGTTCCGCAGCCCGCGTTCCCATAGAGCCGTCCTCACTCGACCGTGCCGAGTCCTCGGCACCCGTGCCCGCTGATCGCCCCCGCCGGTACGTCTCGCCGCCGCCCGGTCAGGAGCAGTTGAACTCGCACCATACGCACTTTCCGCTGCCGCGCGGTTCCACACCCCAGACGTCCGCCAGGCGGTCGACGAGCAGCAGGCCACGGCCGGAGACACCGGCCTCGCCCGGTTCGCGGCGGCGCGGCAGGCTGCTGGAGTGGTCCTCGACCTCCAGCCGCAGCAGCCGCCCGACGCTGTGCGGCATACGGATGTTGACCACGGCCTCCCCGTCGGTGTGCAGCAGCGCGTTGGTGATCAGCTCGTCGGCGACGAGTTCGATCTCCTCGGCCCGGTCCGCCGCGCCCCAGGCACGTACCGCGGCCCGGATCATGTGCCGGGCGGCGGAGAGGCCCTCGGGGTCGGCGGGCGCGATGTGCTGGCGGAACCGTCCGACGATGTCGTGCTGCGCGGTGCCCAGGCGGCGGAGCAGCAGCAGCGCCATGTCGTCCTCGCCGGTGCGGTCGTCCGCCGACTCACAGAGCCGGTCGGCGAGTTGCTGGACGTCCTGGGGGCCGTCGCGGACCTCGCGGGCCAGCTCGCGCATCCCGATGTCGAGGTCGGTGCCGGGCTGTTCGACGATGCCGTCGGTGCACAGCAGCAGGGTGTCGCCGGGGGCGAGCTGCACGGTGGTGACCGGGTAGTCGAGCCGCCGGAACTCGGAGGAGATCCCGAGCGGCAGCCCGCCGGCCACCGGCAGCCGGCGGCAGATGCCCTCGGCGTGCCGCAGCAGCGGGTCGATATGGCCGGCCCGGACGATCCTGGCGGAGCCGGTGCTCAGGTCGGCGTCGACGTAGGTGCAGGTGGCGAAGCGGTCGGTGTCCAGCTCGTTGAGGAAGGCGGAGGCGCGGCCCATGACGGTGGCGGGGGCGTGCCCTTCGGCGGCGTAGGCGCGCAGCACGATCCGCAGCTGGCCCATGAGCGCCGCGGCCTGGGTGTCATGGCCCTGGACGTCGCCGATGACGGCGGCGACCCGGCCGTCGGGCAGCGGGATCACGTCGTACCAGTCGCCGCCGATGTCCCGGCCCATCCGGGCGGAGCGGTAGCGGACGGCGATCTGGGCGCCGGGGATGCCGGGGATGCGGCGCGGCAGCATGGCCTGCTGGAGGCCGGCGGCGAGGTCGTGCTCCTGGTCGTAGAGCATGGCGCGGGCCAGGCTCTGCGCGATGCTGCTGCCGAGCGCCACCAGGACGTTGCGCTCCTGGTCGCGGAAGTCGCTCTCCCGCTCGAAGAACAGGCCGATGACCCCGATCGGGCGGCCCTGCGCGATGAGCGGCAGGTAGGCGGCGGAGTTGACGTTCAGCGGCTCGATGGCCGGCCACAGCCGGGGGTACTTGTGCAGGAACTCCGCGCGGCTGCCCACATAGCGCGGGGTGAGGGTGCGGACGACCTCACTCATCGGGAACTCGTCCCCCACCCGCGTGTATTCGAGGTCGGGGACGAAGCTGCCCGCCTTGCCCTCGGAGACCAGCCGGATGCGTCCGGCCTCGACCAGGCCCAGGATCACGTTCTCCGCGCCCAGCCGGCTCAGTCCCTGCTCGTCGGCGAGCACCGCGATCACCTCACCGACCGTCCTGGCGTGTGCCAGCGCCGCGGTGGTGCGCTCGACGACGCTGGTGTGCCGCCGGCGCTCCTCGTCACCGGCCAGCCGCTCGGCCGCGTGGGTGTACTCGTGGCTGGCGTCGCGGACCACCCCGATGATCCGGCGGGGCCTGCCGGTGCTGTCCCGGCGGATGCTGCCCTGGCTGTGGGTCCAGCGCAGCTCCCCGTCGCGCAGCCGCACCCGGAAGTAGGCGCCGTAGGAGTCACTGCCGTCCTTGAGCGCCCGCGCGACCAGGGCGTCCAGACGGGCCGCCTCATGGGCCGGGACCCGGGTGTTGAGGGTGGCCGGGTGGTCGTCGTACTCCGCCGGGAGCATGTCGAACACCTCGAGGGCGGGCGGGTCCATGTGCATCAGCCCGCTGTCGAGGTCCCAGTCGAAGCCGCCCATGCCGTTGAGGGCCAGGGTCAGGTCCGGGTGGGCGGGCCAGTCGTCCGGCACCGACACGGTGGGCCGCTTCGCTCCCCGCTCAGCCATGTCGTCACTTTGCCACATTCACCCGGATTGCGGCGTCTCCAGCCCTTGCGCCCGATACCACTGCGGCAACCGCACCGAAGTCACTGACTCAACTCTCAGGTATCCCTCATTTCCGCACCACACCCCCGGCCATGACTGGCCTCTACCCACGCCCCCCTCTCCCGCCCATTGCGATGTTCTCAACACGCTGTTACGGTCCCGGACCATGGAAGACGCCCCCGGAGAGCGGGTCACCGACGACGCCGGAGAGGTCACGGACCGTGTCCGGCAGGTGATCGGCCGGCTCGGTTGCAGCCAGCGCGAGTTCGCCCGCCGGATCGTGCTGGACCCGTCGAAACTGTCCAGGTCACTGGGCGGAACCCGGCGCTTCACGCTGGCCGAGATCGTGCGGATCGCCGATATCGGCGCGGTGGACACGGGCTGGCTGCTCGGCGCCCCCGAGCGGCCCGCGGCACCGGCCGACCGCGCACCGGCGGCCGTGCCCGAGGGCGGCCGGCCGCTGCAGATCGTGCGGGAGACCGTCCGGCTGATCGCCGAGCACGGCTTCCACGGCGTACGGGTCACCGACATCGCCGCCGCCTGCGGCACCAGCCCGGCCGCCGTGCACTACCACTTCCCCGGCCGCGACGAGCTGCTGGAGGCGGCCGTGCGCTGGTGCATGGACGAGGACACCGCACGCCGCGCGGCGGGGCCGGCCGCGGCCCCCGACGCCCGTGCCGAGCTGCTGCATCTGATCGCGCTGCAGACCCCGCGCACCGCGCAGCAGCGCCGCCAGTGGCTGGTCTGGCTCGACCTGTGGGCCCAGGCCGCCCGCTCCACCGCCGTGGGACGACTGCACGAGCACTACTACCGGCAGTGGCGCACCACCGTCGCCGAGGTCCTGCGCCGCGGCGTCGACCAGGGCGTCTTCCGGACCGTCGACCCGGAGTTCACCGCGCTCCGGCTGACCGCGCTGATCGACGGCCTGGCCACCCAGGTGCTCGCCACCGCTCCGGACAGCACCGGCCCCGACACCATGCACGCCGCCCTGCTGGCCTTCGTCGAGCGCGAACTCACCCCCGCCTCCGCCGCCTGACGCCACCGTTCCCCGCCGACCGAGGCACCCACCCCAGCGAAGGGACCCCTGTGAACCACGAGGTCATCATCACCTGCGCGCTCACCGGCGCCGGTGACACCGTCCGCCGCTCCCCGCACGTCCCCGTCACGCCCGAGCAGATCGCCGCGTCGGCCGTCGAGGCGGCGGCAGCGGGCGCAGCGGTGGTGCACATCCATGTCCGCGACCCGGAGACCGGCGATCCGTCGCGGGACCCGCGGCTGTACGCCGAGGTCGTCGAGCGGATCAGGGAGACCGGCACCGACGTCGTCATCAACCTCACCGCCGGCATGGGCGGCGACCTGGTGATCGACCCCGACCGCCCGCTCCGCCAACTGCCCGGTACGGACCTGGTGAGCGGCCTGGAGCGGCTCCCGCACGTCGAGGAACTGCTGCCCGACATCTGCACCCTGGACTGCGGCTCGCTCAACTTCGGCGACGGCTCCAGCCTCTATGTCTCCACCCCCGACATGCTGCGGACGGGGGCGAGGCGCATCCAGGAACTCGGCGTGCGGCCCGAGCTGGAGATCTTCGACACCGGTCAGCTGTGGTTCGCCAAGCAGCTGCTGGCCGAGGGGCTGCTGGACGACCCGACGGTCTTCCAGCTCTGCATGGGCATCCCGTGGGGCGCACCGGCCGACCCCGGGGTACTGCAGTCGATGGTGCACATGCTGCCCGAGGGCGCCCAGTGGGCCAGCTTCGCGCTCGGCCGGATGCAGATGCCGTGGGTCGCCCAGTCGATCCTGCTCGGCGGGCATGTCCGGGTGGGCCTGGAGGACAACCTGTACCTCAGCAAGGGCGTCAAGGCCACCAACGGGCAGCTCGTCGAACGCGCCGTCCAGATCACCGAGTTGCTCGGCGCCACGGTCGCCACCCCCGACCAGGCACGCGCCCGGCTGGGCCTCAAGCCCCGGGCCTGACCCACGGCCGCGCTTCACCCCCCGCTCCCCTCCTCTTCCCCCCCTCCTCCTCGCCACCTGGAGCCGCTCCCCCATGCCCGAGACCACCCCTGCCCCCTGCGCCCCCGAAGAGGTGCGCCGTATCGCCTGTGTCGGCGCCGGAGTGATCGGCGGCGGCTGGGTCGCCCACTTCCTCGCCCGCGGCTACGACGTCACCGCCTGGGACCCGGCCCCGGACGCCGAGGACAAGCTGCGCCGCCTGGTGGCGGCCGCCTGGCCCGCGCTGGAACAGATAGGCCTGGCCGACGGCGCCTCGCAGGACCGGCTGACGCTCGCCCCCACCCTCGCCGAGGCGGTCGCCGACGCCGACTTCGTGCAGGAGAGCGCCCCCGAGAAGCTGGAACTGAAGCGCACCCTGCTCGCCGAACTGGCCGCCGCGACCCGGCCGGGCGTGGTCGTCGCCTCCTCCACCTCGGGCTACCCGATGACCGACCTGCAGACGGCGGCCGAGGACGCCGGCCGCCTCGTCGTGGGTCACCCCTTCAACCCGCCGTACCTCATCCCGCTGGTGGAGGTCGTCGGCGGCGAGCGGACCGCACCCGAGGCCGTGGCCTGGGCCTCCCGCTTCTACGACGTGGCCGGCAAGTCCGTGATCACCATGGACCGCGAACTGCCCGGCTTCATCGCCAACCGCCTCCAGGAGGCGCTCTGGCGCGAGGCGCTGCACATGGTCGCCAACGGCGAGGCCTCGGTCGAGGACATCGACGCCTCGATCACCGAAGGACCGGGCCTGCGCTGGGCGTTCATGGGCCCCTGCCTGACCTTCGCGCTGGCCGGCGGCGAGGGCGGAATGGCCCATATGCTCGACCACTTCGGGCCGTCCCTGAAGTCGCCGTGGACCCGCCTGGAGGCGCCCGAGCTGGACCGTGCGCTGCGTGACGCCATGGTCGACGGCTGCCGGGAGGCCGCGGGCGACCGTACGTACGCGGATCTGGTCGCCGCCCGTGACCAGGGCGTCATCGACGTCCTCCGTGCCACGGGACGGCTGGGGAGCGCCCGATGACCGACGGCACACCGGGCGGCCCGCCCCTCCTCCGCCAGACGGTCCGGGACGAGTGGATCGACTACAACGGCCATCTCAGCGAGGCCTACTACGTCCTGGTCTTCGGCTTCGCGACCGACGCCCTCATGGACACGGCCGGCCTCGACGCCGCCTACCGCGAGCGCACCGGCTGCTCCCTCTACACGGTCGAGGCCCATGTCCGCTACCTCCGCGAGGTCGCCCGCGAGAGCGAACTCACCGTGCGGACCACGGTGCTGGGCGCGGACGGCAAGAAGCTCCGCTTCGTCCACGAGATGTTCGCCGGCGCCCCCTCCGGTGAACCGGTGGCCACCGAGGAGCTGTTCACCCTCCACATCGACCAGGCGACCGGACGCGCGGCCGCCCTTCCGGACACGGCGCGCGCCCGCCTCTCCGCCCTCGTCGCTCCGGCACCGGCGTGGGCGGGGCGGGGAATCCGCGACGTGTGAGAGCAGCGGAGACGTACGGACCGCCGTCCGGCCCCGGGCCCGTGCCCCCGGCGCCCGCTCCCTCCCGGCCAGCCTCCGCCCCCTCCCGGTGCGATGCTGGACCGGGAGGGGCACCGTTCCCCGCCACCGGAGGGAAGTGACCATGAGCACCACCCGAGGCCATCACATCGACGTCACCGAAGGCACCGACCACGTCCGGGTCGAGATCGACGGGCAGCTGATCGCCGAGAGCCGCCGCCCGCTGCTGCTCGCCGAGACCGGCTATCCGGTGCGCTACTACCTCCCGCCCGAGGACGTACGCACCGAGCTGCTCACCCCGTCGTCGACCCACACGGTCTGTCCCTTCAAGGGCACCGCCTCCTACTGGTCGCTGGCCGGTGGCCCGGAGGACGTCGTGTGGGCCTACCCCGAGCCGAAACCCGGGGTCGCCCGGATCAAGGACCGCTTCTGCTTCTACGAGGTCGAGTTGGCCTGAGCCGAGGACGCCGGGCGCCCACGCCGCAGCGGGAGGAGAGCCTGCGCACCCGTACCGGGCGTCCGGCCGTACGCGCGCGGCGCGGCGCCCCCCGGCGACGCGGGCCGGCCGTACGGCGCACAATCGAGGGGTGAACGACGCGGACCGCCCCCAGGACCAGCCCCTCCCGCCCCGCCCGTCCGTCCCGCGGCGGACGGACGACGAAGGCGGCGATCCGGCCTGCTGGCTGGACCAGGTGTGTGACGCCTGCGGCCGGATCAGGGAACGGCCCGGCGGCGCGGTCTGCGAGCACTGCGGCGCCGGGGCGGCGGACGCCAAGGGCGCGGCGGACGCCGAGGCCGGTGACACCCCCGCGCGCGGACCCGCCCGCGACACCGGTTCGCGTCGGCGGGACCGCGACGAGGAGGGGCGGGCCCGTAGCGCCCGCCCCCGGGACGGGCTCGGCCGGCCGCTGCCGTACGGCTCCCCGGGCGTGGCACGGCAGCCCGAGGGGGTGGTCCGGACGCCCGCGCAGTCCCTGACCGAGGCGCAGCGGCTGCTGGACGACGGGATGCCCTTCCACGCCCATGAGGTCCTGGAGGACGCCTGGAAGACGGCGCCGGACGCGGAGCGCGAGCTGTGGCGGGGGCTCGCCCAGCTCGCGGTGGGACTCACCCATGCGGCGCGCGGCAATGCCGTGGGCGGCAGGGCACTGCTGGACCGGGGCGCGGCGGCCCTCGCCCCGTATGCGGACGCCGCCCCCTACGGGATCGACATCGCGGGACTGACCGCCTGGGCCCGGGACCTGACCGGGCGTCTGGACGGCCCCGGGACGGTGTCGGCGACGGAGAGCGCGCCCCGGCTGCGGGTGACGGGAGAGCGGGAGACATGACCGAAAGTCGCCCCACGGGGAACGGGGTCTGAACCACGAGGTCTCGACCGGAGAGCGTGGGCGCCGGCGACGTCGGGCGGTGACCGCCCCACGGTCAGCCGACGGCGCCGGGCTCCGCGGGGACACGCGGAGCCCGGCGGCGCTTCGTACGCACCACGGGCGACGGGCGACGGGCCTTAAGCGGTGCCTCCCGCCCGTCCGCCGCGGTCACGTGCCTGCCGTCGCCGGGCGAGCAGCGCGCCCAGCCCGAACGCCAGGACACCGGCGCCGCCCGCCCCCAGGACGAGGGGAGCCCGCCAGGGAGAGGCGCCGCGGGCGCCGGTCACGTCGGCGGCCACCGGACGGAGCGGGCCACCGTCCTCGTCGGTGGCGCGCACGGCGTGCAGGGTGCCCACCGGCTGGGCCGTGCCGGCGGTGCGGAAACCCCAGTCCAGCAGGGCCCCGGCCTCCTTGTAGACGCCGTTGTACTCCTTGGACTGCGGGTTCAGCACGGTGACCAGGAGGGTGCGGCCGTTCCGGCGCGCCGCGGCGATCAAGGTGTTGCCGGCCTGGGAGGTGTAGCCGTTCTTGACGCCGATGATGCCGGGGTAGCGGGCCATCCCGTGCGAGCCCACCAGCAGGCGGTTGGTGTTCTCGATCCGCGTGGCGCCCCCCGCGCCGGGGAACGTGGCGCGGGGGGTGGAGCAGTAGCGGGCGAAGTCCTCGTTGGCGAGCCCGGCACGGGCGAAGACCGTCAGGTCATGGGCGGAGGACACCTGACCGGGCGCGTCGTAGCCGTCCGGGGACTTGACGGTGGTGTCACGCGCGCCGAGCTTCCTGGCGGTCTCCTGCATCTCCTCCGCCGTGGTCCGCCAGCCGCCGTTCATCGCGGCCAGCACATGCACCGCGTCGTTTCCGGAACGGAGGAAGACCCCGCGCCACAGGTCACCGACGGTGTAGCGGCGGCCCTGCAGGACGCCGACGACACTGCTGCCGGCGCCGACCCCAGCGAGGTCGGCGGAGCTGACCCGCCGTACCGTGCCGGACGAGAACTTCGGCAGGACGGTCACCGCGAACAGCGTCTTGAGGGTGCTGGCCGGGGCGAGCCTGCGGTGCGGGCTCTTGGCGGCCAGCACGTTGCCGGTGTCCGCGTCGGCCACCATCCAGGACAGCGCGGACAGCCCGCTGGGCAGCCTCGCGGTACCGGGGTCGGCCGGTGCCTGTACCCCACTGCGGGCCGCGGCGGGCTGACGGGCCGTCGCTCCGTTGGCCACGGCCGGTATCGACGTCAGCGACACACCGGCGACGGCGAGCAGCGCCACCGCACCGGCCTTCCTGGACACACGCGCGTCAATTGCCATGGCGTCACGCTAAGAAGTGCCGCCGCGGTCCGCAGCGCGGTTGAGCCAGACGGCTCAGGACCACGCCGGGCACCCGGGCGTGTCGCAACTGCAACAGGTGCAAAGAAGGACCCGCCCGGTGCGACGGGGGATGCACACCGGGCGGGTCTCAGGAACCTTTCTACCTCATGAGCGAACGGTTATGCCTCAAAAACCTGTTCGTTCGTCGATTACCAGGTGACGGGCAGCGAAATCAGGCCACGCACCCGAAGTGACCTCCGGTACCGCAAATCACCACGCGGGACGGCCAGTCGAAGCCCCGGGAAGCGGCCGAGGAGCGCGTCGAGCGCGGTGACGACCTCCATCCGGGCGAGCGCGGCGCCGAGGCAGTGATGGATGCCGTGCCCCATCGCGAGCTGCCCGGAGAGGTCCCGGCCGGGGTCGAACGTGTCCGGTTCGGGGAAGCGCGCGGGGTCACGGTTCGCGGAAGCGATCGACAGCAGCACACTCTCCCCGGCCGCGATCCGTACGCCACCGATCTCGATGTCCTCCTTGGGGAAGCGGCGGATGGCCAGCGGATAGGGGGTGTCGAAGCGGAGGAACTCCTCAACGGCCGTGGGCAGTTCGGCCGGATCACGCTGCAACTGGGCGAGCCGTTCGGGGTGGTCGAACAGCGTGAGCACGCCGTTGCCGATGAGGTGGACGGCGGTCTCGTACCCGGCGAAGAGGATGAGGAAGGCGAGCGAGGTCAGTTCGTCCTCGGTCAGCCGGTCACCTTCCTCGCCGGGGGCCTCCTCGGCACGCACCGCGATCAGGTCCGAGAGCAGGTCCTCGCCCGGCTCGGCGCGCTTGGCGGCGATCAGGCCGGTGTAGAACTCCAGCATCGCCCCGATGGCCTCCTTCATCAGCTCCGGCCGGCTCGGGTCCGGGCTGAGGAGGGCGTCCGACCAGGCCCGGAAGTCACGGCGGTCACGCTCCGGGATGCCCAGCAGATCGCAGATCACGGCGATCGGCAGCGGCTCCGCGTAGTCGGCGATCAGATCCGCGCGGCCGCGCTCCGCCATCGCGTCCAGCAGCGCGTCGGCGGTCCGCCGCACGGGCGCGCGCAGCGCCTCGACCCGGCCCGGGGTGAAGGCCTTGGCCACCAGCCGGCGCACCCGGGTGTGGTCCGGCGGGTCCATGTTCAGCAGGTTCGCGTCCAGCGCGGGCGGCAGCGCGAAGCCGCGGTAGCCGGTGGGCGCGGCGTGCCGCTTGTCCAGGGAGAGCCGGGGGTCGGCGAGGGCGCGGCGGACGTCGTCGTAACGGGTGACCAGCCAGGCGGGGTTCCCGTCGGTTCCGGTGATCCGGTGCACCGGCCCGGCGTCACGCAGCGCCGCGTAGGCGCCGTACGGATCGTCGAGGAGGGGCGTCGTGTCGATGGGGGCGTCGGGGCCGGTCTCGGCGGTGTTCTGCATGAGCCGACCCTAGGGCGTGTGGCCCAACTACCCCTCCCGTGAACGCCGTCCAGCGACCTTCACGGGGGCGGCACCGGTCCTGTGGGCCGGTGCCGCCCGGGGTGGAACGGGCGGCCCGGACCCCCGTACCGGGCCACCCCGTCTGTGGTACTTCCTCAGCCGTGCGCCACCGCGCTCCGCTGGCGCAGTTCGGTGAGCACGGTCTCGATCAGCGGCGAGTGGTAGACGTCCGCGACCAGTGCCAGGTGTTCGTACTCCGCGGTGAGTTCGGCCGGTCCGGCGCCCTCGGCGACCACCACGCTGTCGGCGCCGTGGTCGGGGACATGGCCCACCGCGCGGTTCTCCAGGCCGCGGCGGAGCGCGGCGGCCTCCGCGACGGCCGCCAGCTGCCGGTCGTCGAGGGCGACCGCGCGGGCCCGTTCGCGGGCGATGTCGACGGCGTCGGACTCCACATGGCGCCGGATGCCGCGCTGTACGTCCCGGATCTCGGCCATCTGCCGGTTGGCCCGCCACTCCAGATCGGCGAACGGCCAGCGTACGGACCACGCCGCCGAGCCCATCGTGACCTCGGGGGTCTGCGCGGTGACGGTCCGCCAGAGCGGGGAGAGGCGGCGCAGCCGGCGCCACGCGGCGACCCGGGGGCCGGCCGCGGGCAGGGCGAATCCGGCGAGCACCATGAGCGCCGCGACCGAGGCGCTCAGCGGGGCGACGCCGTTGGAGAGCCACAGCGCCGGGTGGCCCGTCCAGGACAGGACGAAGCCGATGACCTTGCAGGCGCAGTAGACCAGGCCCAGCCAGCAGCCGGCGGCCAGGACGCGCAGACCGCGCGCCAGGTGCGTACCGCCGAGCTGTGCGGCGTAGCGGGGGCAGAGCGTCCCCAGGGCCGCCGAACTCAGTCCGAAAATGGCCAGATACAGCACCAGGAAGAGCATGACGCCCGGGGAGTCGGTGTAGGCGGTGCTGAAGTCGCGGGGGTGCTCGACGGCGTCCGGCCGGCCGACCACGAATCCGGCGACCGCCACCGCCCACAGCGCGGCCACCGTCCCGACGGCGGCCCGTGCCCTGGTGCGGGCGCGGGCCCGCGCCGCCGCGCCCTCGCCCGCGGTCCACCGCAGCAGCAGCACCAGCGCCCCCGCGGCGAACACCACGACGGAGGAGTAGAGGAAGACCATGGCGAGGTTGGCCACGCCCGTCAGCCGGTCGAAGGCGCGGTAGAGGCTGGGCGCCGAGAAGAGGAAGACCGTCGCCACCCCGCCGGTCATCACACAGGCCAGCCCCAGGTCGGCGTTGCTGCGGTCCCGGAACCAGGCCACGGACTTGTATCCGACGATCGCCCAGGCGGCGACCCCGAAGGACAGATAGATGACGTCAAACACGCGGGCCCCCGTCCCCGGCCGCACCCGCTCCGACGCCGCCGGTCCCCTCGTCGCCGGCCGCATTCTCCCGCCGCCGGATGTGCTGCAGCGCGGGCCCGAGCGCCGCCGCCAGCTCGGCCGCCCGTCCCTCCAGGGGGAGTTCACGCTCGGTCGCGGAGGGCGCCACCCGCTCCATCAGCAGGGTGCCGAGCACTTCGGTCTCCCGCTCGGCGAGGTTGTCGTAGCCGTGGTGCCGGGCGAAGCCGGTGGTCAGGCCCATCCTCCGCATGGCGGTGGCGACGTCGACCGACGGGGTCCACAGCTTCAGCGCGTCCTCGGTGACGGCCGGGTCCTGGCCGTGTCCCAGCAGGAGATGGCCGAGCTCGTGGAGCACGATGTGCGCCTGGTGCCACGGGGAGGTCTTGAGTTCGTAGAAGACCCAGTAGCCGTCGTCGGTGACGGCCGTCATCCCCGAGACCACCCCGCCCAGGCTCATCGGCACCAGGTGGACGGGCCGCGCCACCCGCGCGGCGACGATGTCGCACATGCCGCGCAGGTCCGTCGTGGCCGGCAGCCCCAGCTCCTTGATGAGCCGCTTGCACCGCCGGCGTATCTGCCCCACTCGCATGCTCGTCCCGTCCTCGTGTCCGGCCCGCTGCCAGGAAGAGAAGATCTGGCCGCGCTCGGCGGTCCGCGTCGTTTCACTCACCGCGGCGCTCACCGCCCTGCTCCGGCGGATCGGCCGGCAGGTTCATCTGCTGCCGGAACTGGCCGATGATCGTCGTCAGGCTGTCCTGCACCTCCGGCGGCAGCCCGACGGAGCGCAGCGCGATCGCGCGCACCCGCTGGTCCCGCATCGCGGCCAGGAAGCGGACCTCCTCCTCCACCCGCGCGGCCTGCGGCTGCGAGAGGTCCCCCAGCAGATAGCCGACCGGTACGGCGAAGAACTTGGCCAGCGCCCGCAGCAGCTCCGGACTCGGGTTCGTACGCCGGCCGTTGCGCAGCATGGACAGATACTGCTCGGTGACCCCGACCCCGCCGTACTCCGCCGCTCCCCCGCTGATCTCCTCGGCCACGAAGGCGTTGGTGTACGGGGCTCCCGGCGGATGCATGTTGGCGAAGAGATGGTTGAGCCGCTCCGCGAGCACACTGCCCGCCCCCTTGGACCGGCCGTCTCCCCCCACGCCCATGTCTACCGTCCCCCATTGGTTGAGCCCAACGAACAGTTAAGGCTCCGTCACCTCACCGTCATCCTGTCACGCCAGGAACAGGGTGCACCAGTCCACTTACGGACAGTAGGGGCCGCCGGACTTAACCGGGAGTTGAGCACCGAAGGCCGCAGCTCACAGAGCGTCACACGAACTCCCCCACTCAGGCCGCACCGCGCGGCGAAGGGGCTCCGCCATCGACTTCCCTACTCGATCGATCGAGTAGGGCGCACCTACCCGTTCAAGCAGTACCGGCAGGGGCGGAGGAGCGCTTGACTTCCTGGCGGACACCGCGATCGGCACGGGAATCCCACGGAACTCCGGCCGACATGCGCCGCCGGACCACACCGCAGTCATGCCGAACCACACCGCAGTCATCTGGAAGCGGAGATCTCTCCATGCCCGCAAAAGACAGGACCCGTACTTTCTCCTTCTCGGTGATCCTCGTCAGCATCGTGACCGTCATGGCGCACACGGCGCTGCCCACTCCCCTGTACGCGCTCTACAGCGAGGAGTTCGGGCTCACCACTCTCCAGGTGACCGAGGTCTACGCGGTCTATGCGCTGGGCGTGACCGCGGCACTGGTGTTCTTCAACTCCCTTTCCCACACGATCGGCCGCCGCCTCCTGCTCCTCGTCGGCCTGCTCTGCAGTGCGGCGTCGAACGCCGTGTTCCTGAGCGCCGATTCAGTCGGTTCCCTCTTCGCGGCCCGGCTCCTGACCGGGCTCGCGGCCGGCACCTTCATGGGCACCGCCACCGTGGCCGCGGTGGAGGTCGCACCGCGCCGGCTCGCCCCGCACGCCGCCGTATGGGCCACGGCCGCCACCGTCTTCGGTCTGGGCATCGGCCCGGTGATCGGCGGCCTCGGCACCCAGCTCCTCGACGACCCCGAGCACCAGCTGTTCCTGTGTCATCTGGCCGTGGTCGTGGTACTGGCCGTCCTCCTGTTGACCACGCGAGAGCCGCTGGCCCGCGACGATCGGGTGCCGTTCCGGTGGACGGCCCCGAAACCACCGTCAGCGGACCGTTCCACCTACGCCGGACTCACCCTGATCGGCGTCTCCGGCATGGCGACGCTCGGCCTGCTCGCCGGCCTCACCCCGCACGTCCTCGGCACCTTCGCCCCACACTCCGGCGGCCTCGCCTCCGGGCTCGTCGTGGGCAGCGGCTTCGGCGGCTCGGCGCTGGCACAACTGGCCTTCCGGCGGCTGACGATCACCCGCGGACTCGCCTCCGGCGCCGCCGTCATGAGCGCCGGACTGCTGCTGCTCGGCGTGAGCATCGTCGTCGGCAGCGGCGTGCTGTACACCTGCGCCGCGGTGTGCGCCGGCCTCGGTCAGGGACTCACGATCGGCCGGTCCGTGCAGCAGATCTCCGCCCGTACGGCACGGGCCGAGCGGGTGAGCGCGGTGAATCTCTACTACGTGGCGCTGTACACCGGCGCGGCCGTCCCGGTCATCGCCCTGGCCTTCATCGAGAAGGCGTACGGCCTGTCCACGGCCGGTTTCTCCTTCTGCCTCTGCGCCCTCGCGTGCTGCGCCACCGGCATCGCCCGGCTGAGCCGGACCGGTCTGTGGCGCGGCGGAACACCACCCGGTCACGGTGTGGGCACACCCGCGACCTCGCTCGCCCGACAGCCCCGTCCTTGACGGCCCCCGTGGCGCCGATGACACTCCCCACGACTGGCCATTGGCATCACTGCTCACGTGGAGACCGGAGGGACTCGGTGTCGGCGCATCTCCCGACCGGCACCGGCAAACGAACATGTTCCATGAGGAAGGGCGCGGCGTCCCAGAAGGAGGCCCGACGTCGCACGACCGCGTGCACAACGCCGGGAGCGGGGGCACGGCGCACGGCGTACCCGAGCACCTCCGGTACGCGATACATGCCCAGCTGTCCGAACTCTCCGATCAGGCACAGCAGTTGTTACGGGCCGCCGCCTCGCTGGGCGAGACCTTCACCCTGCGGGACGTGGCCCTGGTCCAGTCGGTCACCACACTGTCGCTGCTGCCGACCCTCGACGAGGTCCTGGCCACCTCCCTCGTCCGCATCCGCGGCGACCGCCTCGCCTTCCGCTCGTCCGAGGTCCACCGGGCACTGGGCGACGACCTCTCCGGTCCACTGCGGCGCATCCTGCGCGGCGGCGTGACCGCCCCGGACACCACCGGCGAACCACCCACGGGGTATGCCGGCACCGACCCCCCGGCGTTCGCCCAGCACATGATGGCCTCGCTCCTCCTCGCCCAGGACAACCTCTCCAGGCCGCTCTCCCCCGGCTCCGCCACGGCGCTGCGCAAGGCGCTCATGGCCGAACTGGCCACGCGCGAGGACGAACGGGACCCGGCGGCCGAGGCCGACCTGCTCCTCGGCCTGTTCCGGCCGGACGAGCGGGAGCAACGGGCCCGGGCCTCCGCCCTCCTCACGGAGCACGGCACCGGCCCCGCGGCGGTCATCGCCACCGCCGTCCTGTCCAACCTGGAGTGGCTGTCCGGGCGCCTCGACGACGGTCTCCGGTGGGGGCACGAGGCCCTGCGCCTCGCCGGTGAGGCGCTGCCCGCCCCGTGGCGCCCGTACCCGGGGCTGGCCCTTGCCATGAAGCTCATCCATCTCGGCGAACTCACCGAGGGCGGCGCGGTACTCAGCCGCATCCGCCACGAGGCACAGCGCCTCGGCAACCGCGAGGCGCTCGCCGACTCCATGATCACGCGGGGCCGTCTGCTGATCGCGGCGGGCCGCACCACGGAGGCCGAGACGGAGCTGGTGTCGGGGGTCTCCCTGGCCGAGCGCCTGCGCGCCGGCAACTCGGTCACCCAAGGGGTCTCCCTGCTGGCGGTCACCTCACTGTGGCGCGGCCGGGTCGATGAGGCGGTCGACCACCTCTGGCGGGCCCGCAGGGAGAGTGTCTCCGGCCAGGCGGCGTTCCCTTCGGTCCGCCGGGCCTGGACCGACTTCCAGGTGGCGTCCACCCAGCTGGACCCGCGCAACGCCCTCGACCTGCTGGCGGGCCACCCCGGTCTGCTGGCAAAACCGCTGCTGTTCGTCGGCGACAACGGCGCCGCCGCCCACCTGGTGCGCCTGGCGCGGAGGTCCGGGGAGTTCTCGCTGGCGGCGACGGTCGTCCGGACGGCGGAGTGGCTGGCAGGGCGGAACGCGGCCCGGCCGGCCCTCGCCGCGACCGCCGCGCATGCGCGAGGCGTACTGCACGACGACGCGGACGCCCTGGAGTACGCGGCACGGGAACACCGCTGCTCGTGGGCCTCGGCATCGGCCGGCGAGGACCTGGGTCTGCTGCTGGGCCGCCGGGGCCGGGACGAGGCGGCGCGGCGGCACCTCCGTACGGCGCTGGAGCGGTACGCGGACATCGGCGCGGAGGCGGAAGTGGCCCGGCTCCGCATGAGCTTGCCGCCCTCGGAGCACGCCACCGGTGCGCGCGGCGGGCCCACCGCACACCGGTCGGCGACACCCGCCCTCTCCCCGTCGGCGGCACGGCCCGCGCCCCCGTCGCCCACCACGGAGCCCGAGGCGGTGACGCGGCAGCCCCGCACGGCCGCTCTCACCGGTGCGGAGCGGAGAGTGGCGCTGCTGGTGGCGGAGGGCATGACGAACCAACAGGTGGCCCGCGCGATCTCCCGCTCCCCCCACACGGTCAACTACCACCTGCGCCAGATCTACCGGAAGCTGGACGTGCGCTCGCGGGTGGAACTGGCGCGGCGGTTCCGTGTTCCGTGACGGGGTGACCTGAGGAGGCCGAGCGCCGCGGGAAGGGCGTATGACCAGGCACTTTCGCCGACCTACGCGGCCGAGCGGGCCCCCGGGAGCTGCCCTGACCGCCCCGCGCCCCCACTGCCGCGTCCAGGCACGGCGACACCCTCCAGGGCATCGCAAAAGGCCCGTCGACGCGGGATTTCTCCCGGCCAACGGGCCCTTCGCACCGTCGGGACGACAGGATTTGAACCTGCGACCCCTTGACCCCCAGTCAAGTGCGCTACCAAGCTGCGCCACGTCCCGGTGCCCGATCCGGCCGGGATGTCCCGGCTGACCGCGCACGAGAACAATACCGCATGTCAGAGGGTGGGTGCTGCCACTTTCCCGCCCCGGGGCGGGACGGGAGGGGCGAGATGAGTACCTGTACTCATGTGCTGGTGTCACCGCCCGGCCACGCTACGCGCATGACTACTCCATCGATTCAGCGGCCGACGACCACGGCCTTCTTCGTACAGGCCGCGATCTCCTTCGGGCTGTCGCTGGTGGCGCTGGTGATCGGGATCATCAAGCTGCCGGTGGGGCCGTGGGAGCGCGGGTTTCTCGCGCTCGGCCTGATCTTCGTGGTGTCCTCCGCGTTCACGCTCGCCAAGTGCGTGCGCGACCGCCAGGAGGTCGAGGAGGTGACGAACCGGGTGGACAAGGCCCGGATCGACAAGCTCCTCATCGAGCAGGACGTCTTCAAGCCGGGGCAGGTCTGACCCGGCAGCCGCGGGCCGCGGATCTCGCGGCCCGCGGCCCCCACGCTTGACCTCAAGCGAACTTGAGGTTGCACGCTCTGTCGTATGACACACCTGACGACGGACGCGACAACGGATACGTCGGCCACGCCGGTGGCGGAGAGGCCGGCGGCGCCCGACCGGCACGCTGAGCGGAGCGGATTCGCCGAACTGCCGGACCTGATGCGCCTGATGACGGGCGATGAGAAACACGGCCCGGCCGCCACCTCCACGCTCGACGCCCTCTGGGTCCTCTATGACCGGGTGCTGCGGGTCTCCCCCGGTACGGCCACCGCCCCGGGGCGGGACCGCTTTCTGCTCTCGAAGGGCCACGGCCCGATGGCCTACTACGCGGTGCTGGCCGCCAAGGGCTTCTTCCCCGTCTCCTGGCTGGCGGGCTTCGGCTCGTACGAGTCCCCGCTCGGCCACCACCCCGACCGGATGCTGGTGCCCGGCGCCGAGATCGGCAGTGGTTCGCTCGGGCACGGGCTGCCGCTGGCCGTCGGCACCGCCCTCGGCCTGCGGGCGCAGGGCCGGCCGGGACCGGCCGTATGGGTGCTGATCGGCGATGCCGAACTGGACGAGGGCAGCAATCACGAGGCCCTGGCCTACGCGGCCGCCGCGGGCCTGGACCGGCTGCACACCCTGGTCATCGACAACTCCTCCGCCACGCATGGATGGCCCGGCGGGATCGCCTCCCGCTTCACGGCCGCGGGGTGGTCGGCGGCCACCGTGGACGGCCGCGACCACGAGGCGCTGTACACGGCCTTCAGCGCACCGCACCCGGGCCGCCCGCACGCGGTGATCGCCCGCGTCGAGCCCAAGGACGGCTGAGCGGCCGGGCCATCTCCCCGTACAGGAACAGGACTTCGAGAGGGTTTCAGTGATGGACACCATGCGTGAGCGCTTCACCTCGGTCACCTCGCAGCTGCTGGCGGAGGACCCGCGGCTGGCACTCGTACTCGCCGATATCGGGGCGGCCGGCTTCGCCGAAGCTGAGCAACAGCATCCGGACCGGGTGGTGAACGTCGGCATCCGGGAGCAGTTGCTGATCGGGGTGGGCGGCGGGCTGGCGCTCTCCGGGCTCCGCCCGATCATGCACACCTTCGCCAGCTTTCTGGTGGAGCGCCCCTTCGAGCAGGTGAAGCTGGACCTCGGCCACCAGGGCGTGGGCGGGGTGCTGGTGAGCGCCGGGGCCTCCTACGACTGGCCGAGCGGCGGCTTCACCCATATGGCACCCGGCGATGTCGCGCTCCTGGACACGCTCGACGGCTGGACCGTGCACGTCCCCGGGCACCCGGACGAGGCCGAGACCCTGCTGCGGCACGCCGCCGCGGCCGGTGACGACAAGGTCTACGTCCGGCTGTCCCTGCAGACCAACGCCGCGCCCCGGGCGGTGGACGGGGCCGGCTTCCGGACCGTCCGGGAGGGGCGCGACGGAGTGGTGATCGCCGTCGGCCCGATGCTGGACCCCGTGCTCGCCGCGACCGAGGGGCTGGCGGTGACCGTGCTCTACGCGACGACCGTGCGGCCCTTCGACGGCGCCGCGCTGCGCGCCGCCGCCACGGCCGCCGGCACCTCGGACGTGGTGATCGTGGAGCCGTACCTCGCGGGAACCTCGACCCGGCCGGCCGCCGAGGCCCTGGAGGACCGGCCGCACCGACTGCTGGGGCTCGGCGTCGGCCGCCGGGAGCTGCGCCGCTACGGGCGGCTCGACGAGCACCTGGCGGCGCACGGCCTCGATCCGCGCGGCCTGCGCGAGCGGATCGCCGGGTTCGTGACGGCCGGCGTGACGGCGGGCTCCTGACCCGGGCGCCGGGGACAGAGCCTCAGCGGGGGCTACGGCTCAGATGTGCTTGTCGAGCCAGGCCAGCAGGTCGTCCTGGACCTCGTCGCGGTTGGTCTCGTTGAGGATCTCGTGGCGGGCGTCCGGGTAGGCCTTCCACGTCAGATCGCGGGTGCCCACATAGCGGAAGTCCTCCAGGAGTTCATGGACCAGGGTCATTCGCTGGTGGCAGGGGTCCTGATCACCGACGGCGACATGCACGGGCAGGCCGCGCGGCATCCGGGCGAGGTTCGCCGGATCGTTGATCTTGCGGATGGCGCGTACCCAGTCGGCGGCGAGTCCGGCACAGAAGGGGAAGCCGCAGTCCTCGTCGGCGACATAGGCGGCCACCTCGGCGGTGTCGCGGGAGAGCCATTCGTAGCCGGTGTCGTGGGTGAAGGCGTCGTTGAAGGAGCTGAAAGTGCGCGGGATGAAGGCGGACTCCGCGCCACGGCCGTGCGCGGCGATCTCCTCCTCCAGTCCGGCGACCGCGCCGTCGATGTCCAGACCGGGCAGGGTGCGGAAGGTACCGGTGAGGACCAGCCCGGCGAGGTCGGCGCCGTACTCCTGGGCGTAGTCGCGGGCCAGCATCGCGCCCATGCTGTGGCCGAGCAGCACCAGCGGCAGGCCGGGGTGGGCGGCCGCCGCGTGGTTGCCGATGCCCTTGAGGTCGCTGACGATCGCCCGCCAGGCGTCCTCGCCGACCACCCCGCGGCCGCCGGTGGAGGCGGCGGTGGCGCCGTGGCCACGGTGGTCGGAGGCGATGACGGCATAGCCGTGGCCGGCCAGAAAGCGGGCGAAGCGGTCATAGCGCCGACCGTGCTCCGCGGCGCCGTGCGCGATCTGGACGAGGGCACGCGGATGGCCGGACTCCGGGAGCCAGGTATAGGTGGCGATCCGGGCACCGTCGGGAGCCTGGTGGACGTCCTGCTGCAGGGCCTGCATGGCGTGGTCTCCTGACTGCCGGGGCGATGGCTGACGCGTCGCCGCCCACTCTTCCGCGCCGGGCGGCGGTGCGCCATGGGGCGCGCGTGGCGGAGGTGACCCGGCATCCGCGCGACGTGGCACGGGCGGGCGGCTCCTGCCCCGGCGCCCGTGTGTCAACTCCCCTTCCCAGGAGGCCGGTCAAGATCTGTCTCCGCCGTGGGCGTTCCGGGCCGAGAACCGGGCCGGGGCGCCGGGCAAGGCGTTGGTGTCCCCGCCCAGCCGCTCGTGCGTGGTGGTGTAGCCGCAGGAGTGGCAGTGCTGTACGTGGGTTCCGTCGGCCTTGATGTTGGTGGTGTGGTGCTCGGGCGGGCATCCGTGTTCCGCCATCGTGGGGAGCATGCGTCCTCCGTGGTGAGCCTGGTTTCTGCTGCTGACACTCTCCTCTCAGGCTGCCTGCGTACGGGCGTGGTTGGCGCCTCTCACCCGGAAGAGAGCCCGTGGCGAGCTCTGGGCGACGGCTCCGCCACCCGCGGGCCACGTCGGCCCGGCACCGACTGGCCAGAGGCAGGCCGGCGGCGGCGCCGCGAACCCTGCTGCAGCAAGGCGCACTGCGGTGACGCGCCACCCTCCCGGCGGGTCGGGGAGGCGTGGGGTGGCGTGGTTCCGGGGCCTCCGGGACCACGCCACCGCCGTTGTGGCACAGGGGGTGGTGCGCGCCCACCGCGCGCTCCAACTGCGCCGTCGAACGCCACCAGTTGATGTTTCATGCGCCCCGCAGTAGGTATGCCAACGGGTATTGCACGGGGTAAGCGACAGATCACTTTCCGGAAACGTTCGCTGCAGACGGCACCGCCGGTGCCGTCCCAAGGCGGGGTGCGACCAGCGCGGGAAAGATCGCGAAGGAGGGGCTCGTCTTGCACCGCTATTTCACGGACCAGAGACATGAGGCACTCCGGCACCGGGTGCGGGACTTCGCCGAGAGCGAGGTCCGCCCCCGGATCGCCGAGATGGAGGCGAACCGGTCCGTTTGCCATGACCTGTCACGCCTGATCGCACGCCAGGGATGGATAGGCGCAACCGTGCACCGCGCCTACGGCGGCATGGGCGCCGGGCATGTCGCCAAGACCCTGATCATCGAGGAGCTGTCACGGGTGAGCGCCGCGATGGGCGCGATGGTGCAGGCGTCCCAGCTGGGCGTCGCGAAGATCGTCCACTTCGGCAACGAGGAGCAGAAGAAGACCTGGCTGCCGGCCATAGCCTCCGGCGACTGCCTGCCGACCATCGCCGTCACCGAACCGGAGTCCGGCGGCCATGTGCTGGGCATGACCTCCACCGCGGTCCGCGACGGCGACGACTACGTCCTCAACGGCCGGAAGACCTACGTCGGCAACAGCCATGTCGGCGATCTGCACGGCGTCGTGGTGCGGACCGGTGAGGGCTCCAAGGGCCTCTCGGCGTTCCTCGTGGAGTCCGGCACCCCCGGCTTCCGGGTCGGGCCGCAGCAGCCCGCGATGGGTCTGCACGGCTTCAGCTTCGGCGAGCTGTTCTTCGACGACTGCCGGGTCCCGGCGGCGAACCTGCTGGGCCGGGAGGGCGACGGGCTGGCGGTCGCCTACTCCTCCAGCGTGCTGTACGGACGGCCGAATCTGACCGCCGTCTCGCTGGGCATCCATCAGGCGGTGCTGGACGAGACCACACGGTTCTGCACGGAACGGCAGCGCTACGGCAAGCCGCTGGCCGACCTGGGCACCATCAAGCTGAAGCTCGGGCGCATCCAGTCCCGGCTGCTGCTGGCCCGGCTGTCCGCGTACCACGCGGTGCATCTGCTGGACCAGGGGCTGCCGTGCGACGCGGAGCTGATGAACGCCAAGCTGGTCAACGTGGAGTCCGCGCTGGAGTCGGCGCGCGACGCGATGGACATCCATGCCGCGTGCGGGCTGTTCACCGACCGCCCGGTGGAACGTTTCCTGCGCGACGCCCACCACATCTTCGCGCCGGCCGGCACCTCCGACATCCAGCTGCTGCGGCTGGGCGAACTCGCCCTGGGCCGGGCGCAGGGCGAGTGGTCCACCCGGCTCGCGGATCTGCTGCGGCTGGAGCCCTCGGAGTGGCCCGAGGAGGACGAGGTCCTCGACAAGGCCCCCGACGAGGCCCCCGCTGAGCCGCCCGTCGCGGTACGGCCCGAGGACCCCACGCCCACGGTGCCGGGGCAGCGCACCGGACCGGTAGGGCGGCACTCCTGGTTCGCCCGGCCGAGCTGAGGGGGCGGCAGGTGGACGGGACCGCGGCCGGAAGTGCCCCCGGGCGGCGTGGACTTCGCTGACGGAGGGTGTCAGTGAGCCTCCGGACACTGGCGCCATGATCCTCAGCCACCACCCCCGCCGGGCCGAGCGGCTGCTCGTGTCCGCTGCCTTCGCCACCGCCCTCGGGAACAACGTCCAGCTCATCGTCGGCGCGTTGCTCATGATCAGGGAGCAGCGGACCATGATGGCCGTCGGCTGGCTCTTCATCGCCGTCGCCGGTCCGCAGGCCCTGCTGTCGCCCTTCTTCGGACGGCTGGCCGACCGCTTCGACCGGCGGACCCTGTGGATCGGCTGCGATGCCGTCAGCGCGGTGCTCGCCCTCGGGCTGCCGCTGTGGCTGGCCTGTGGTGGTGCCCCGGGGGCCGGGATCTACGGCGCCAATCTGGGGCCGGCCGTCGTCAGCGCCCTGCTTCGGGCTGGCGAACGGTGGCGGGCCGGCGGCCACGGTCGGGGTGATGTTCCTGGTCGCGACGGTCACCGACCACTGCGACACGCGCTACGGCTTCGCGGCCCTCGCCGCCGTCGCCCTGCTGGCGACACTGTCCGCCGGACTGCTGCTGAGGGCGCCCCGCCGCCGTCCGGCCGCACGCGTCCGCCGCCCGGTACCGGTCGGACACGGCTCCCGCCGTCTCCGCGATCTCCCGGCGCAGCTCCTCGGGGGCGAGCACCTCGATGTCCGCGCCCAGCGACAGCAGCGTCGGCACCGCCAGGTCGACCGACTCCAGCGGCACCGTCGCCGTCACCCAGCCGTCGGCGTCCGGCGGCCCCGCCGAGGCCTCCACGGCGCGGACCAGCGCCGCGTCCAGGCGGTCCGGCAGTGCGGACAGCAGCGCCGGAGAGATCCGGACGGAGGCCTGAAGCCGCAGCCCTGCGGGCGTCGTAGGCGGTGAGGTAGTCCTGCCAGTGGGCGGCCAGGTCGAAGCCGCCGGGGCGCTCGAAGCCGTCCTCCCCGACCTCCAGGCGGAGGATCGACGACACCCGGTAGGTCCGCACCGCGCCGTCCACCGCGGCGACGAGGTACCAGACACCCGCCTTGAGGACCAGCCCGTAGGGGTCGAGCGCCCGCTCGACCTCCTGCGGCTCGGCCCAGCGGCGGTAGCGCACCTGAATCCGCCGCTGGTTCCACACGGCGTCGGCGAGCGCCGCAAGAGCGGACGGGGTGTCCCATTCCCGGTACCAGCCGAGAGCGTCGAGGTGGAACCGCTCACGGATGCGGCCGGCCCGGTCCCGCAGCGGGGGCGGCAGCGCCGCGGTCAGTTTCAGCTGCGCCGCCGCGAGCACCTCGCCCAGCCCCAGGTCGGCCGCCGCGCCCGGCAGTCCGGCCAGGAACAGCGACTCGGCCTCGTCGGCGTGCAGCCCGGTGAGCCGGGTCCGGTAGCCGCCGAGCAGCTCGTACCCGCCGCCGTGCCCGGCGTCCCCGTAGACCGGGATGCGCGCACCGCTCAGCGCGTCGATGTCCCGATAGACGGTCCGGACCGAGACGCCCAGCTCCCCGGCGAGCTCACCGGCCGTCAGCCTGCCCCGGTTCTGCAGCAGGAGGACGAGGGAGAGGAGCCGGGCCGCGCGCATGAACCGATCATTCCGGGTCCGGGTCCGGGCCGGGCCCGGTCTTCGGGACGCGTCAGACCTCGCTCTGCTGCTTCTCCATCTCGTGGATCTGCTCGACGAGTTCGGCGGCCATCGACTTGATGGTCTCCAGCCCCTCCCGCCCCCAGGGCCGCGGTTCGAGGTCCACGACACAGACGGTGCCGAGCGCCGTCCCCGTACGGTCGATCAGCGGCGCGCCCAGGTAGGAGCGGATACCGATCTCATCGACGACGGGGTTGCCGGCGAACCGCGGATAGTCGCAGACGTCCTCCAGCACCAGGGCCTTGCGGCGGACGATGACATGCGGGCAGTAGCCGTGGTCGCGGTCCATCACCCGGCCCGGCTGGGCACTGGCGGGCGCCGGGCCCAGCTCGACGGCCTGGTCCTGGGAGGGCGTGTAGAGACCGGCGAAGTACTGCCGCCGCTCGTCGATGAAGTTGACCATCGAGTAGGGCGCCCGGGTGGTCCGGGCGAGCTTGCGCGCGAACTCGTCGAACGCGGGCAGCGGGGAGTCGCCGATCCCCAGGGCACGCAGCCGGGCGACGCGTGCCGGGGCCTCGTCGTCCTGCGGGGTGAGCAGCAGATGGCGCGTCGGGTCGTAGGAGAGGTACGGGACGCGGGAGGCGGGGTGGTTCATGGCAGCTCCGGGGTCGCGGCGAGGGCGGGGGTGAGCAGATGCTGGACGAGCGAGACCAGGACGTGGGTGGCCGAACCGCCCCGGCGGGCGTCGCAGAGCACGACGGGAATGTCCGGGGAGACGTCCATGGCGCTGCGGACCTCGTCCGGGTCGTAGCGGTAGGAGCCCTCGAACTCGTTGACGGCGACGATGAACTGGATGCCGCGCCGCTCGAAGAAGTCGACGGCGGCGAAACACTGGTCCAGGCGCCGGGTGTCGGCGAGGATCACCGCGCCCAGCGCACCGTTGGACAGCTCGTCCCACATGAACCAGAAGCGCTGCTGCCCCGGCGTCCCGAAGAGGTAGAGGATGTGCGCGGGACTGAGGGTGATCCGGCCGAAGTCCATGGCCACGGTGGTGGTGTTCTTCTCCTCGACCCCGGCCAGATCGTCGGTACCGACGCTGATCTGGGTGAGGAGTTCCTCCGTGCTGAGCGGCTCGATCTCGCTCACCGCGCCGACGAAGGTCGTCTTGCCGACCCCGAAGCCGCCCGCGACCAGGATCTTGAGCGCGGTGGGGAAGGGTTCGGCCGTGGTGTCCCCCTGGGTGCGGGGGTCACAGTCGTTTGCGAAGTCCATGCAGCACCGCCTCCAGCAGGGCACGGTCGGTACGGGACGCGGGCCCTGCCGAAACGGCCGCGGGGGCCCGCGCGGTGAGCGCCCCGCAGTCGACGAGGTCGGCGAGGAGCACCTTGGTGACCACGGCGGGCAACCGTATGTGGGCGGCGATCTCGGCGACCGAGACCGGCCCGCCGCACAGCCCCAGGACCTGGGCGTAGTCGGGGCCCTGGCAGGAGACGGGCCGCCGGCCGGTGGCCATCACCATGGTCAGCAGGTCGAAGTGCGCCGTCGGACGGGTCCGGCCGTTGCTGATGGTGTATGGACGGACCAGCCTGCCGGCCGCGTCGTCGTACCACGGCTCGCCGCCCTGCCGCCGCCGGCGACGCACGGTCATGGTCATCGACCGCCCGCGGGCGCCTGCTGGCGTGCGGGAGTGGAGAGGTACGGCCGGACGCTCTTGACCAGCATCGACATTTCGTAGCCCAGCACCGCCACATCGGCCTCCCGGCCGGCCAGCACCGCCAGACAGGCGCCCGATCCGGCGGTGGAGACGAACAGGAAGGTGGACTCCAGCTCGACGACGACCTGGAGCACGTCGTCGCCCTCCCCGAAACGCGCACCGGCGCTGCGGGCGAGGGAGTAGAGGCCGGAGGACAGGGCGGCCATGTGGTCGGCGCTGTCCGGGTCGAACCCGTGGGCGGCCTTGACCAGGCCGTCGGAGGACAGCAGCAGCGCGCTCCGGGCGTGCGGAACCCGCTGTACGAGCCCGGTCAGCAGCCAGGACAGGTCGGTGTGCTGGCCTCCCTGCGGCTGCAAATGCGCCTGCGTACGCACATCACTCACCATGGTTACGGTCGTCTCCTCGGGGGCGGGCCATCGGGGCGTCATGGTCACGGTCGTAGAGCAGGTCGTCGCCGGCCGGGCCGCTGAGGTCGCCGCCCTGGGCCGGGGTGGTGCCGTTGCCGTCCGCGGTGTTCGCCGCGTAGGTGTCGTCGGCCAGGCTGAAGCCGCGCCGGAAGGCGGCCATCAGGCCGGGGTCGTGCTCGGGTTCCGGTCCCGGACGGGGAGTCGTGGACGGCAGGATCGGGTCGCCGCGCAGCTCGGGAACGAGATGGGTCTGCTTGCGCCGCCGGGGCAGCCGCGGGCGGGCGCCGTTGTCCACGGCGGGCGGTGCGGGCGGCAGCACGACCGGGCCGGGGGCGGCCTGGTGGTCGGCCGGCGCGGGGTCGTGCGCGGGGGTCTCGTGGGTGTGCGCCTCGGGCAGGTGGACGTCGGGGGTGTGGGCTCCGGACGCGCGGACCAGCCGGCGCCGGGTGGCGCCGACGCCGGAGTCGGTGTCCGCGGGCGCCGGGGCATGACCCGGGTCCGGAGCGCCGTCGTAGCCGCCCGGTGGCATGCCGAGCGCGTCGTCGGGGGCGGGTCCCGGCGCCGGGATGGCGAGTGTCCGGGTGACGTCCGGGCCGGGGTCGTGGCGGTCGTGACGCTCCTGCGCGGCGCCGTGGTCGCCGGGGTATCCGCCCACGTACTCCCCGTCGTCCGTCCCGTGGTGTGCGAGCGCCGGGCCGGTGTCCGCCGCTCCGGCGGCGAGCGGCGCACCCGCGCCGTTGGTGTCCCCGTCGCCCGAGTCCGCGCCGAGCAGAACTTGGGGCACGATCAGCACGGCCTGCACACCGCCGTAGATGTTGCTCTGGAGCCGGACCACGATGCCGTGCCGCCGGGCGAGCGAGGAGACCACGAAGAGCCCGATCCGGCCGTCGCTCAACAGCTCGGCGACATCGATGTGTTCGGGGTCGGCCAGCAGCCCGTTCATCCGCTGCTGCTCGTCCGCTGACATGCCCAGACCGCGGTCCTCGACCTCGACCGCGAGGCCGGCGGTGACGAGCTGGGCGCGCAACAGGACCGGGGTCTGCGGGGCCGAGTAGATCGTGGCGTTCTCGACGAGTTCGGCGAGGAGGTGGATGACGTCGGCGACGGCATGTCCGCGCAGGGTGCCCTCGATCGGCGGCACCAGCTTGATCCGCGGGTACTGCTCGACCTCGGCGATCGAGGAGCGCAGCACCTCGGTCAGGGACACCGGGCGGCTCCACTGGCGGCGCGAGATGGCGCCGCCGAGGACGGCGAGGTTCTCGGCGTGCCGGCGGATGCGGGTGGCCAGGTGGTCGACGTGGAACAGGCCCTTGAGCAGGTCCGGGTCCTCGACCTGGTTCTCCAGCTCGTCCAGCAGCTCGATCTCGCGGTGCACCAGGGACTGCAGCCGCCGGGCGAGGTTCACGAAGACCTCGACCTTCTGTTCGCTGCCGCTGGCGTTGCTGCGGGCGATGGCGACCGCGTCGATGACGGCGGACTCGGCGGCCCGGCCCGCGGCGGCCACTTCATGGGCGAGCAGGTCGAGGGTGTCGCCCGTGGGCACCGGCCCGGGTTCGGGCTCGCGGCGTTGAATCCACTCGCCCTGCCGTACCCGGTCCAGGAGGTCGTACAGGTCGGACTGGCTGCGGGCACAGACCTGGCGCAGCCGGGCGTAGCGGGCGACGGTGGCGCGGGCCTCGGAGTTGGCGGCGGCGCCCGCGGTGAGCACGATGACGCAGACCAGGGCGAGCCCGCCGCACAGCACCACCCACTCGCGGCCGGTGACCCGGGCACCCCCGGCCTGGACCACGAAGGCGGCGACGGCCGTGCAGAGGACGGCGACCAGGAGGCAGGGGACGGCGGCGAGCCTGACCAGACGGGACCGTATCGCCGAGTCGGCGGCCGACTCGGGGAACGCGGCCCGGCCGTGTCGTCCGCCCTCACGCTCCCGCCGCCGGGCGGCGGTGGGTACGGGGGCGGCCCCCGGGGAACCCTGGGACCCTGGGGATCTCTGAGCCTCCTGGGACATCTGGGTCCCCTGGGGGAATGCGGTAGGCATCGGCGCCCTCCGGATCGGCCGTGGCAGTTCGCGGAGCACGCACGCTAGTTGTTGCCGGGGTGGGGTCCGGAGCCACTTCGGGGTTTCGCTACCCCGCGCCACCTCCCTGAGTGGACGCCACACGCACATCAGTACGAGGTGAACCGAACTTCCGTTCCTTCAGGGCGAGTTGAGTTCCTCCGACGGTGCCCCTTCCGATGGCTCACGAACGGCGCTCGCGAACACGACGCGCGCCGGGTCCATCGGTCCGGGCGGGGGTACGTCAAAGGGCTGAGAGCCGCTCCATGACCGTCTGCGGGGGGCGCTCAGCGGACGGTGCGGCGGTGGGTCCGGGGGCGGATGCCGGTGGCGTGTTCGGAGCCGTCACGGGAGGGCGTCGGATGGGCCTGGACGATGAACTGCGCCTGGCCGCCATCCCGTTCGGGCGGGATGACGGGCAGTCGGGCGGCGTCGGCGGCGACCATGGCGCCGCAGTCGGGGCGGATCGGATGCAGACACAGGTCCGGTCCGGCGGCGGGCGAGCGTGAAGATGCCCGTGCAGAGGGGTGAGGCGGGTGCCGTGGGCGGCGGCCGCGTGCAGCGCGTCGGGGGCGCGGCGGGCGGTCCACCGTGCGTCGCGCCGGGCGTTATAGGACCGGGGGCGCCGCGCCGAACGCCGTAGCCCTGCGGGGGGGGGGACGTCAGACGACGGCCCCAGCAGGCCCCCGCTCAAGGAACGTCGCCACGGTCCGGGAGAAGCGGTGCGGATCATCGAGCCACGGGTAGTGGCCGGCGCCCGGCTGGACGACGAGTTCGGCCCGGGGCAGCAGTTTCGCGATCTCCTCGGCGACGCGGGGCAGCGGGCCGCTGTCCAGTTCGCCGGCGAGCAGCAGCACCCGTGCGTCCATCCCCGCCAGCGCGGCGCGGGTCGCGTCGGGGGCGAAGGCGCCGGCGGACGCGTAGCGCTCCGCGGCCTCCTCGTGGGTCTGTGCCACCTCGGTCGCGGCATGCGCCTGCGCGGCCGCGTCCCAACGGCCGTAGAAGAAGGGCGCGATGGCGTCCCAGTCGGCGTCCGCCTCAGAACCGCCCCAGACCCGTTCGTAGGCGTCGTACGCGGCGTCGAACCATGGCTCGGCGCTGCGCAGGGCGGCCGCCTCCCGGCGGTGCTCCTCGGTGAAGTCGACGCCGAGGGCGCGGGCACGCGCGGTGATCAGCGTGAGGGTACGGAGGCGCCGCGGGTGCCGGGCCGCGTAGAGCAGGGCGAGGTCACCTGCCGCCGAGTGCGCGAGGAGGTCGACGCGGTCCAGTCCGAGGTGCGCGCGGAGGGCCTCGACATCGGCGACCTGCCGGTCACAGCGGTAGGTCGCCGGGTCGGCTGGGGTGCCGGAGTCGCCGGTGCCGCGCAGATCGAGGGTGATCAGGCGCCGCCGCTCCGCCAGTCCGCCGAGATCGCCGAGGTACCCGGAGGCCCGCATGGGCCCGCCGGGCAGACAGAGCAGCGGCTCGCCCTCGCCCACGACGTGGTAGGCGAGTTCGGTCCCGTCAGGAGCGGCGAGGGAAGGCATGGCCGTCATCCTCACCGTCAGTGACGATCATGGCAAGAGGTTTCCCTCCGGGCCGTTCACGTGCCCCTGGGCCAGGCCGGGTTGGTGCGGCGGCCGGTCCGGCCGTGTGCTCAGGGGAGGCGCAGGGTGAACCACGGCACGCTGTCGCCCGGCAGCACGTACTCCTCCACCTCGACGAAGCCGTGCCGTCGTGCGAACCGCAGCCCGTCCGTGTTGGACGCCCAGACCACCGTCTCGATGACCTCCGGGTCCAGCTCCCGCGCCTGTGCCAGCCCCCGGGACCAGAGGGCGGCACCGAAGCCCTGCCCGCGGTGGTCGGGGAGCACCCGGGCGATCACCGTGGCCGCCGCGGGGTCGCCCGTGGGCGGACGGACCGTCGTGCAGCCCACGAGGACGTCGTCGAGGTACGCCACCTCCAGGACGTTGCGCCGGGACCGCTCCCGCACCTCGTCGAGGGAGAGGACCGCGGACGGAATGATCAGGTTGTGGACGTACTGCCAGTCGTGAAGCCCGGAGTCGCCGGCCACCCGTTCGATACGGAGGAGAGACATCGCGACAGGAAACCGTGCGCGACGTGCGGCGTCAACTGCATTTGGCGCCCGGCCCGTTGCGTGCGGCGCCCGTGGGCCGCCCGGGCGGCTGGCACGGCTCCGGCCCACCGGTCAGGCCTCCCCTCCCCCACGCTCCGGTGCGGCTCAGCGGTCCGCTGCGAGGCCCACGTCGGTGGGTGACACCGCCTGCGGCCAGGCGGGCCAGCCGTGGACGGGCGGCACCGCGATCGCCCGCCACCACGGATAGACGGCCGTCGGCTCGGCGGGCTCGAAGGGCTCGCCCGGTCTGGGATGGGCCGTGCCGACCCCGGACGTGCGGCCGGCGGCCAGCGTCCGTTCGGCGGGCTCGGCCCAGGGGTGCGGCGCGAGGTTGAAGGTCCCCCAGTGGATGGGCAGCAGGACACCGTGCGGCCTCCCGCCCTGGAGGTCGAGATGGGCCCGCACGCCCTCTTCCGGGGTCATGTGGATGTCCGGCCAGAAGTCGCTGTACGCGCCGATCTGGATCATCGTCGCGTCGAACGGGCCGTGCGCCGCGCCGATCTCGGCGAAGCCGGAGAAGTAGCCGGTGTCGCCGCTGTGGAAGATCCGGTGCTCCGGTCCGGCGACCACCCAGGAGGCCCACAGGGTGTGCTGGGGGCCGCGCAGTCCGCGGCCGCAGAAGTGCTGGGCGGGGGTGGCCGTGAGGGTCAGCGCGCCGACGCGGGTGGACTCGTGCCAGTCGAGCTCGGTGATCCGCTCCGCGGGGACGCCCCAGAACTCCAGGTCGGCGCCGATGCCCAGGGGTACGACGAAGGCCGCGCCGGTGCCGGCCAGGCCCTGGACCGTCGACATGTCGAGATGGTCGTAGTGGTCGTGCGAGATCACCACGGCGTCGACCGGGTCCAGCTCGTCGAGGGCGAGGGGCACCGGGTGCATCCGCTTGGGTCCGGCCCAGGTGAACGGCGAACAGCGCTCGCCCCAGACCGGGTCGAAGAGCACCCGCTGCCCGTCGATCTCGGCCAGCACGCTCGAATGCCCCATCCAGGTGAGCCGCAGCCCGGAAGCGGGCGGCTGGCCGCGCTCCGCGGCGGTCGGGCGGTACACCGGAATCCGGCCGACCGGCGCCCGGCGCAGCCGGCCCTCCCGGCTCAGCTGGGTACGCGCCATCGGCAGGGCGGAGCCGTGCAGCAGCTGCCTGGTCGGCGCGGGATTGCGGAACTGGCCGTCCACGAACTGCGGCGACCTGCGAATCCTGGCGAGCCGCTCCCCGGTGGGTTCGATTCCGAAGCTCGCGGGCCGCAGCGCGGACAGTCGCGTGCGGCGGGGTCGGGAACCGGTCACGGCACCTCCATGGTCAGGGCGGTCGCGAAGGGAACGGGCCGCACGAGCGAGGGGTTCCGGCACACCGCGCCCACGCGGCGCCGCCGTACGGTTTCCGCACCACGACACCCGGACTCAACACCATCACCCGCAGAGACAAACCGCGCGACCGGCCGTCGCATTCCCGGCACGGGGTGTGACCTCTCCCGGCCCCACCGGAGATGCCTCCCGGCCCGGCCACCGGGACGCGCCCATTGCGGTGACGGAGGCCGGAGGGGCCCGTACGTGGACACGTGCGGCCACCGGTCCCGCCCCGCCCAGGAGCCGGCTGTCAGCCGAACGGTCCCTCCTCGGTGAAGCGGCGCAGTTGGCGGGCGAAGGCCTCGGCCTCACCCGGCGGCCAGGAGGAGAGGCTCGCCATGATGTGGGCGGCCAGCCGTTTCCGCAGCTCGGCCACGGCGGACTGCCCCTGCTCGGTGAGGACGAGCAGATGTGCGCGCCGGTCGGCGGGGTCGGCCTCGCGCCGGACAAGACCGGCGGCCTCCAGTCGTGAGGCACGGCGGGTGACACCGGAGCGGTCGACTCCGACATCGGGTGCCAGGTCCGCCGCGCTACGGGGCCCGGTCCGGGCCAGTGCACTCAGCACCGGGTACGTCACCTCGTCCACCGCCTCCCCCATGCCCTCGGTGAGCCGCTGGTGCAGCTGGGTGCGGGTGGTGCGCCGGAGCAGGATGCCCAGCGCGTCTGCGATCTCGTGTCCCACGTCGTTCGTCACGCCAGAAGAATAACGTGCGCCGCGCACGCGTCCGGTGCTACAGTGACGGAGATGCGTGCGAAACGCACGCACTTCTCTTCTGTGACTGGTTCTGTGAAAGGAACTCCCATGACGCGCACCGGTATCGAGGCCGCCCTCAACGACCTGCTCTTCAGCCGCGAGCTCACCGTCCAGGAAGCCGCCGACCGCCACTTCACCCCGGAGTACCGCCAGCGCACCGACGGGGACTGGGCCGACCGCGCCGCATTCATGGAGCACATCAGCCACCTCCGCACCGTCGTCGCCGACGGCCACGTCGAGGTGCACGAAGAGCTCTACGACGGCAGCAGGTACGCCGACCGGCACACCGCCCACATCACCAAGAAGGACGGCTCGGCCGTCCGCATGGAGGTCTACGTCTTCGCCGACCTCGCGCCCGACGGCCGCTTCGCCCGCATCGAGGAGACCACCCTGCTCCTCCACGGCGCCGACGCCGACCGCGACATGGGCAGCGCCCGCTGAGGCCGCGGGCCGGACGCCGCGAACTCGGCACGGCGAACTCGCCCCCGAGGATCACCCCTCCGGCGTGAACGCCAACACGAGGTGATCCTCGACCGCCCGGTAACCGAGGCGCTGGTAGAGGGCGTTGCTGGTGGGGTTGCCGAGATCCGCGAAGAGCAGCAGTTCGGGCACCCCGGCGTCCCGGGCGCCGCGGGAGACCGCGGCGGTCACCGCGCCCGCGTAACCGCGTCCGCGCAGTCCGGGCGGGGTGTAGACGGGGGCGATCCGGGTCATGCCGGAGAGCGCGGGGGTGCGGCCGGCCAGGGAGACGGGTCGCCCGCCGGCCTCCCAGAGCAGGCAGCGGCCGTCGGCGATCCGGGCGTCGACCGCACGGGCGTCGCGGGGTGGCGAGCCGCCGATGTCCGCGGCGAAGGCGGTGAACCAGTCGAGCAGGAGTTCCCGGTCGGCGAGGGTGGCGGTGCGGGCCCTGCCGGGTGGCGCGGGCGTCGGCGGGGTCAGCTCGCCCAGCCGGTAGAGGCGTTCGCGCCTCGTGGGGGTCACCCTGCCGCCGTGCCGCCGCTGCCAGGCAGCCGCGACCGCCTCCGCCGCCGCCCGGCCCCCGTTCACCCCCGGGACCGCCACCCCCTCGGCCGCCAGCGCCTCCACCAGCGAGGTCGCGGCCTCGTCCGGCATCGGCGTGAGCAGCAGCGGACGCGGTGGCGTCCACACGAACGCCGCCCCCACCGCGTCCCGGCCGTCCGGCCGCCACCATCCGCACAACGGCGCCTCGTCCCCGTACGCGTCGGCGCCGAGCGACCGCAGGGAGGAGAGCACCGACAACGGCACCGTGTGCACGGCCGGCCGGCTGCGCAGGAACGCGCCCGCCGCCGCGTCATATACCGGGATATCCCGGGTCATTGTCCACGTCATGCTGCAGCCTGCTCCGAACCGGCGGGCGGCCGCACTCCCTTTTCCGCGGCGCGGCGCCTTTCGCGGAGGTTCTCTGCAGGGCCCGCGGTCAGAGCGCTTCGATGGCCGCCGGCGGGCCGGGCAGTCCGGGGCGGCGGGGCAGGAAGACGGTGCGGAGGAGGATCTGCGGGGCGACCAGCCGCGTGGGCGGCGCGGTGAGGTTGAAGACGTCCCGGAAGGCCGCGCCGACGACCGGGTCGATGGCGGCGCGGGCGACCAGCCGGTCGAGGTACCAGGTGGAGAGCCGCTCCCCGAGGTCCGCCCTGGTGTCGCCGGAGTCCGCGTACGGGCGGTCCGCGCCGACCGCGGCGAGCCAGGCGGGCTCCGCGGCGCGGGCCACCGCCCGCTGCGCCTCGGCGGTGATCCCGGGGCGCAGCCCGCCGCCGTCCGTGAGCGTGCCGCGCACGGCCAGCGCACCGAGGGCGGCGACCGACATGCCCTGCCCGTACACGGGGTTGAAGGTGCACGCGGCGTCCCCGAGGACGAGCAGACCGTCGGGCAGGGCACCGGGCCGCTCGAAGTGCCGGCGGCGGTTGCGGGTGTCGCGGAAGCCGTGCACGGGCGACAGCGGCTCGGCCTGGGCGAGCAGTTCATGGATGTACGGGTCGCCGATGGTGGCGCTGAAGGCGGTGAACTCCGCGGCGTCCGTGGGCGGGTGGTGCCCGCGCACACCGGACATCGTCAGCAGCCAGTTGCCGTCCTCCACGGGGACGTACACCGCGCCCCTCGGGCACTCGGGCCAGCCCGGGACGTTGATGCCCGCGTCCGGTGCCGTGGCCGGGTCCTTGGGGCGGTACATCCGGGTGGCGTAGGCGATCCCCGCGTCCACGGTCTCCTCCTGCGGCACCGACCGGCCCAGCTCGGCGAGCCACCGCGGGGTGCGGGAGCCGCGGCCCGAGGCGTCCACGACGAGCCCGGCCGGCAGCTCCCGCCCGGACCGCGCGCCCGGCGCACCGTCCCGTGCCCGCACCCGGACCCCGGTCACCCGGCCGGCGTCCCCGGTCAGCCCGGTGACCTCGGTCGCCTCCAGGACCTCGACCCGGGTGGCCGATTCGGCGGCCGCTCCCAGCACCCGCTCCCGTACGACGGAGTCCAGTACCGGCCGGGTGACGCTGAGGGTGAGATGCCGGCGCTCGTCGAAGCGGCGCTGCCAGCCGGTGGGAGTACGGGTGAGCAGATCGCGGGACAGATACAGACCGCGGGCGCCCGCCTCGCCGAGTGCGGCGGCCGTACCGGGCAGCAGCTCCTCCAGGGCGTGCCGGCCGCCGCTGAGGAGGACATGCAGATGGCGGGCCTGCGGGACGCCCTTGCGGAAGGCGCGCCCTTCCGGATAGCGGTCGCGCTCCACGACGGTGACCGTCTCGACCTGCCCGATCAGGGCGGCGACGGCCAGCATCCCGGCGAGCCCGCCGCCGATCACGATCGCGGTGCGCCCGCCATTGGAGTGCTCTGCCACCGTTGCCTCGCTCCCCCGACGGCGTGATCAGAGCGCCGACGGACCGCTCGTTTCTGTCCCCGGACCGCTCGCCCCGCCCGCTGTCCGGGCGCCCTCGACGGAAACCGATCATCGTCGGCCACAGACTTCAGTGCCCCCGGCGGCCGTGTCAACGGCCCTTTGCGCCAACCGATCTGTGGGCCCCTCAGCCGTTCGCGCCGTTGTGCGCCCCTCGCGCCCTGGTCACCGGCCCGGACCGGGCGTGTTCGTCCCTCACTCGTGTCACCGGACCCCCTGACATCCCGTCATGGGACGAGCGTGCGTCTAGACTCCCCGCAGCGGATGCACCCCGTCCGCAAACGGTCTCACCAGCAGGGGATTCGTCTCACCAGCAAGGGATTCAGGGACGCTTGTGACATTCCAGCAGGTTTCTGAGCCGTATGACGCCTATGACGTGCTCGTCGTCGGCGGGTCGGGCGTGGACACCGTCGTGTCGGTCGGCGCACTGCCCGTACCACTCGCCGACTCCTACCCGGTGCCACCCCTCTACGAGGCGGCGGGGCACACCGGCACCGGTGTCGCGCTCGGCTGCGCCGCGCTCGGGCTCACCACCGGATTCGTGGACTTCGTCGGCGACGACCATCCGGGCACGCTGGTCCGTGAGCGGCTGGCCGGTACCGGTGTCGACTTCCGGCCACTGATCTCCCCGCACGGCACCCGGCGCGCGGTCAACCTCGTCGCCCCCGACGGCCGCCGGATGTCGTTCTACGACGCCCGGGACCCGGCCGATCTGCGGATGCCGCCCGAGCACTATCTGCCCCCGCTGCGGCGCGCCCGCCACGTACATCTGTCGATCATGCACTTCGCCCGCTTCCTGTACGACGACATCGAGGCACTGGGCCTCCCCGTCTCCACGGATCTGCACGACTGGGACGGGCTGACGGACCATCACCGGGAGTTCGCGCTCCGCTCCGACCTGGTGTTCCTCAGTACGGCCGGGGCGGGTGAGCGGATCGGGGCCGTGATGCGGGAGATCCTGCGCGAGGGGCGCGCCGAGGCGGTGATCGCCACGGCCGGGGCGGGCGGTGCCTACCTCCTCAGCGCCGACGACCGTACGCCGCGCCTGGTGCCGACGGTGGTCCCGCCCGGCCCCGTCGTGGACAGCAACGGCGCGGGCGACGCCTTCACCAGCGGGTTCCTCTACGGCAGGCTGGCGGGCCGGGACCTGGAGGAGTGCGCGCGCCTGGGCGCCGTCGCGGGGGCGCACGCCTGTACCTCGCGGGGGCCCCACACCTCCCTCGTCGGCCCGGAGGAGCTGCGCGCCGCCCTCGGCGCGCCGGCCACCGCCCCGGCGCAGCCGGCCGGTGAGGGCAGCCGCATCCCGGGCCCGCCGGACCCGCAGGTGTCCCGTACGGGGGCGTAGTCCGCGTGGAGCACTGACCGGCCGGGGCCTCCGGCCGGTCAGCCTGTGCGGCCCACTCCGCCGTAGAAAATCGTGTTGTTGAGCTCCTCCGCACCGGGCACCCGGCCGTCCGGCCGCCACAGCGGCACCCGTACGACACCCGGCTCCAGCAGGGCGAACGGGCCGAAGAGCGGCTCGATCTCGGCCTTCGACCGCAGGTTGAGGGTGGCGGTGGCGCTCTTGTAGACGTTCACCACGCCGTCGCGCGCCCGTTCGTCCGTACGGCCCGCCTCATAGGCCTCGTAGGGCTCACCGGTCGCGTGCGTCAGCACCAGATGGCTGCCCGCGGGAAGCGCCTCGGCGAGGGCGGCGATGAGCCCGGCGGGGTCCTCGTCGTCCCGGATGAAGTGCATGACGGCCACCAGCAGCACCGCCACCGGCCGGTCGAAGTCGATCAGCTCCCGGACGGTGGGGTGGTCCAGCAGCGCCTTCGGGTCGCGGACGTCGCCGAGCACGAACCCGGTGTCCTCGGTGTTGGTCAGCCGGGCGCCGGCGTGGGTGGCGACGATCGGGTCGTTGTCGACGTACACCACGCGGGTGTCGGGGGCGGTCTCGCGGGCCACCTCATGGGTGTTGGGCGAGGTGGGGATGCCGGTGCCGATGTCGATGATCTGGCGGATGCCGTCGGCGGCCAGCGCGCGGACCGCACGGCGCAGGAAGGCACGGTTGGCGCGGGCGCTGAGCCGCACCTGCGGGTGAACCTCGATGACCCGCTCCGCGGCCACCCGGTCGACCTCGTAGTTGTCCCAGCCGCCGAGGTAGTAGTCGTACATCCGGGCGGGGTGCGGCCGGCTGGTGTCGATCTCCGCGGCCGAGAAGCCCGAGTGCTCCGGCCCCTGGACGTACGGTCCGATCTCCGGGACCTCGTCCGGCGTCCCCTGGGACACGTCCTGCTCGCTCATGCCGTCCTCCGTTCGGTGCGCCGGCCCGGCGCCGCCGCGAGCAGGAAGTCGGCGTGGCCGGCCTTCGCCCCCTCGATGAAACTCACCATTTCGTGGTGGGTGTAGATCAGGGCCGGGCCGTCCGGGTCGGTCGACTGCCGCAGCGCTATCCGGCCGTCCCCCAGCCGCATGGCCTCGACGCACTCGCCCCCGTTTCCGCCGCTCCACGGCTTGTGCCAGCCCTCAGAGCCCAGCTCCTTGGCGGGCATGCCGTTGTAGATGCGTATGCGATCCATGGTTCAGATCTCCTTGCGAAAGCCACCCAGAATGGCCTCGGTGGTGTGTGCCGGCGCGGCCTGCGCACACATCCGGTCCAGGGCCTCCAGGAACTGCGAGACGTCGTTGCGCTGGTCGAAGTACACGGCTCCGACGAGGCTTTCCGCGTACGCGATGTCCGGGAGTTCCGGGATCGGGAAGCGGAAGAGGTGGAACGGTCCGTACATGGCGGGGTGCGGGCCCGCGGCGAACGGCATGATCTGCAGCCGTACGTTGGGCAGCGCGGTGGCCTCCATCAGCCGGGTGACCTGGTCGCGCATCACCTTCGGCCCGCCGATCGGGCGCCGCAGCACGGTCTCGTCCATGACCACCCACAGCATCGGTGCGTTGTCACGGGTCAGCAGGGACTGCCGCTCCATGCGCAGCGCGACGATGCGGTCGATGTCCGCGGTGGAGGCGTGCGGCATCCCGGCCTTGAGCACCGCGGCGGCGTAGTCCTCGGTCTGCAACAGCCCGGGGACGTAGTGCGGTTGGTAGGCCCGGATGAGGTTGGCCTCGCTCTCCAGGCTGACGAAGGCGCTGAACCACTCGGGCAGCACATCGCGGAACCGGTGCCACCAGCCGGGCTTGTTGGCCTCGCGGGCGAGGGAGACGAAGCCCTCGATCTCGTCCTCGTCGGTGACGCCGTAGGTCGCCAGCAGCTTCTCGACATAAGGGAGTTTGAGGCCGACCTCGGCCTTCTCCATCCGCCGTATGGTGGCGTGGGTCACATCGAGGGCCGCGGCGGCCTGCTCGAAGGAGAGGCCCGCCTTCTCGCGCAGGTCCTGCAGTCGCTTGCCGAGCACCACCCGCAGGACGGTGGGTGCACCTGCCGACCGTGGGTCCGCCACGTCCGATCGCCTCCAACTGACGTCAGTTGTCAGCAGTGTGTCATGCCGTCAGCATTAACGAACAGACTGCACTTACGATTCTGCAAATTACAGACTGATCCTTGCCATCGGTGACCGACATCGCACATAGTTGCGGCGTGGCTTCCTCCAACAACGCTCCTTCGTTAGGGCGCTGTGGCGGCTTTGTCGCCCAGTACCCGCAGGACGCGTTCCACTTGCCGGCGCGACGCACGTCCGTTCCCGAGGCGCGCAGACGCGTCAGTGCGCTGCTGCGCGAGTGGGGCGCGGATCAACAAGTCCGCGACGACGTGGAGTTGGTGGTCTCCGAGCTGTTCACCAACGCGGTACGGCACACCGACAGCGAGAAGGTCGGCTGCGAGCTCGCCCTCTTCGGCGCGCACATACGCATAGAGATCACGGACCAGGGCGGCCCGGCGGACTGCGCGCCGCACATCCAGCCCGGCAGCGTGGACCAGGAGTGCGGACGCGGGCTGTTCCTCGTCGGCGCGCTGTCCGAGAGCTGGGGATCGCGGCCCACCGTCAGCGGCCAGGGCCGGGTCGTCTGGGCGGACCTGCCGTACTCCTCCCTCGCCCGCTGAGGCCCCGTTCCGCATCCGCGGGACCGGGGCCTCAGTCACACCACGGGCCCTTCCCGGCCCGCGGCCGCCCTACAGCGGCAGCAGATCGGGCCGCTTGGGCTCGACATGGTCGCCGGAGGACTCCCCGCGCAGCCGGCGACCGATCCACGGGACGAGGTGCTCCCGCGCCCAGTGGATGTTGTCCCGCCGCGCGTCGGCGGCCGAACGCTCCGCCTCCGGAGGCCAGGGCTGGTCCGGGTCGGCCGGCACCGCCATCCCGAGGACCTGCGCCGCGCGCAGCGCCACCCGGGTGTGCCCGTCGGCGGACAGATGCAGCCGGTCGTCGCTCCACGCCCGCCGGTCCTGCACCGACTTGAGCGACCACAGGTCCAGGACGGGGCAGCCGTGCCGGTCCGCGATGGCCCGGACGTGTGCCGTATACGTCGCGATCTTGCCGCGCAGATGCTTGAGGACGGGGATGTCGCGGGTGTCGAAGCCGGTGCAGAGCAGGACCGTGCCGACCGCCTCCCGCAGGTCGGCGACCGCCGCGTCATAGCGCTCGGCGACAGCGTCCGGGTCCGAGCCCGGCCGCAGGATGTCGTTTCCGCCGGCGCAGAACGTCACCAGCGCAGGGGCGAGGGCTTTCGCCCGGGGCACCTGCTCCTCCACGATCTGATCCAGGAGCCGGCCCCGGACCGCGAGATTCGCGTAGCGGAACTCCCCCTCGGCCCGCTGGTCCGACAGGAGGACCGCGAGCCGGTCCGCCCAACCGATGTACGCCCCGTCAGGGCCGGGGTCCCCGACCCCCTCTGTGAAGCTGTCCCCGACGGCTGCGTACGACCCGATGGCGCCAGGGGCGCCGTTGCTGAAGTATTTCGAATCGTCTGCCACGTCAGGACATACTTCACCTCATGAAGTGACTTACGCCACCGTAACCAGGGGTTGACGAGGGGTGATTTATGCCACCAGGTCAAATTCTGATCAAGTTGGAATAAGGGGCGGGCGCCCCTCACTCCCGGGCGCTCCGTGACGCGCCGGGCCGCCCCCGCAACGACCTGATTGTCTATTGCACCAATGTCGTATCGTCGGAGGTGCCCCGCCTCGCCGACGAGCAAGCGTCGGCGGCCGAACCCGAGGAGCGCGCCCGTGACGCAGCAGACGCCGCAGGTCCCACAGGCCCAGCCCGAGCTCACGGAGGTCCGCAACTTCCGGGACGTGGGCGGTCTGCCGACCGTGGACGGGCGTCGCGTACGGGAGGGCAGGCTGTTCCGCAGTGGCCATCTCGCCCATGCGACCGAGACGGACGCCGCTTTTCTGGCCGGTCTCGGACTGCACACCATCTTCGATTTCCGCAATGCCTCGGACATCAAACTGGAGGGCCCCGATGTCGCGCTGCCCGGCGTGCGGAATGTGAACATCCCGCTCACCGACCCGGCCGACGGCGCGGAATTCTGGACGATGGTGCGCGACGGTGAACTGGAGCAGCTGCGCTCCGCACTCGGCGACGGCAAGGCCGCGGCCCGGATGGCCGCGACGTACCGCCACATCATCACCAGCCGCACCGAGGACCACAGCAAGGTGCTGCACGCACTCGCCGAGGACAGCGTCCCCGCCCTGATGCACTGTGCGGCCGGCAAGGACCGGGCGGGCCTGTCCATCGCCGTGACGCTGCTCGCGGTCGGGGTGGAGCGGGATGCGATCGAGGCGGACTACCTGATGTCCAACGACCCCCACCGCCGCTACAAGATCCGCCGCTCCGACAACTCCGCGGTGGGGATGTCGCAGGAGGTCATGGAGCTGCTCGCGCCGCTGTTCGGGGCGCACACCGACTACCTCACGGCCGCCTACGACGCGATCCACCAGACCTGGGGCTCGACGGAGGCGTACCTCACCGACGGTCTGCGGCTGACCCCCGCCGTCCGCGAGCGGCTGCGGGAACAGCTGCTGACGGACTGACGGCGCGGCGCCCGCTCACGGCGTGGCCACCCACCCCGCGACCAGCACCAGCCCCGACGCCCGGTGCACCGCGAGGAAGCCGAAGGGCCGGTCGTAGCGGGCCGAGATCCGCTGGGCCCGGTACGGCGGGGCCGGTGGCACGCCCCCGGCGGCCGCCGGCAGGAGGGTGACCGCGGCCGCCCGGAAGCCCAGCGGACCGAAGGTCGCGGTCGCCGCCTGCCGGGCGGCCGACACCGCGAGCGGCTGGTCGCTGATGCCGGGAAAGTGCCCGCGCGAGGTGTCGGTGGCGGAGGTGAGCCCGAAGAGGTCCGCCCGCTCCAGCAGGTCGTGCTCGGCGCCGACGGTGAACCCGGTGGTGGTGAGGTGCAACCGCGGGTCCGTGTCGTCGCTCGGCACGGTCGTCACCCGCAGCCCCGGACCGGCGCCGTCGGTCAGCGCCGTACCGGACACCGTCGGGTAACCGCCCGCCAGCGCCGCGACACCGTGGTGCAGCACCTCGCCGCCCGGCAACTCCGTCCCGCCCAGCAGCAGATGGACATCGAGTCCGTTGTCGCCCGCGACCCGCACCGCGGTCAGCGCACCGGCCGGGGTGTCGTGCACCCGCACCTGCTCCACGTCCCGCCCGGAACGGCTCAGCGCCGTCAACTCCCGCCCCGCCCACGGCCCTTCGGACGGCCGGGCGGGGAACTCACCGAACGGCTCGGTCCAGGTCGTGCGCACCAGCAGCGCGCTGGCCAGCACGAACAGGGTGTCCGGGGCGAGCCGGGCCGGCATCCGCTCGATCAGGCCGTCGGTGTGCCGGCGCGCCCAGGTGTCCAGCGCGCTCTGGTCCGCGGCGAGGTCCCCGGTGAGCTCCCCGTGCGTGGTGGGCGGCAGGCTGCCCAGCCACTCCGGGTGCAGGGTCAGGGCGCGGCGGGCCCACAGTCCCACCGCGGCATCGACGCCGTCCGCCGCCGCCAGTGCGACGAGCAGCTCCCGGCCTTCGCGGACCGCGCGCTCCGCGTCGGTGCCGAGCGCTGCGGCCAGTTCCTTGCGGGCGGGGCCGTCGGCCGGTCCGGCGAGCAGGGCCAGCAGCGGCCAGACGCCGGCCGCGGTCAGGACGGAGTTCCGCTCCCCCACCGCCTCGCGCGCCCAGCGCACCGTCATGTCGTTGACGGCCCGCGCCGTCGCCTCGGCCACCATGGTCGTCCCCCCGGCGTCGTCAGCGGTTGGCGACCGCCTGCTTGACCAGCGTCCGCCCGAAGTCCCACATCAGGCCGCCGCCCCCGTGGGCGTCGTCCATGACGGCCGTGAACGCCTCAACGAAACGGTCCACTTCCCGCTCGCCGATGATCAGCGGCGGAATCAGCTTAATGACCTCCAGATGGTCTCCGGAGACCTGGGTCAGAATGCGGTGGCGCTGCAGCAGCGGCACCACGACCATCTGCGCGAACAGCCCCTTGCGGGCCGTCTGGAGCATCGTCCAGCGGCTACGCAGCCCGAGGGACCTGGGGCGGCCGAACTCGATGCCGATCATCAGGCCGCGGCCCCGTACGTCATGCAGCAGCTCGTACCGGGGGATCAGCTCCGCCAGCCGGGAGCGCAGCAGCTCGCCGGTGCGCCGGGCGCCGGCCACCAGCTGCTCCTCCTCCAGCACCGAGAGCACCGCCAGACCGGCGGCCATCGCCTGGGCGTTGGCGCCGAAGCTGGCGGAGTGCACCAGCACCCGGTCCATGGACGAGTAGACCTTCTTGAAGATCCAGTCCTTGCCGAGGGTCGCCCCGACCGGCACATAGCCGCCGGACAGCGCCTTGGCCACGCACACCAGATCCGGCTCGACGCCCTCCTCGTGCTGGTAGGCGAAGAAGTCACCGGTGCGGCCGAGGCCGGTCTGCACCTCGTCGGCGATCAGCAGGGCCTTGTGCCGGTGCAGCAGTTCCTGGGCGGCGCGCAGAAAGCCGGGCGGGGCCGGGAGGACGCCCTTGCCCTGGATCGGCTCGACCACGAAGCCCGCCACGTCGCCGCGCTTCAACTCCCTTTCCAGGGCGGCCAGATCACCCAGTTCGATGGCGGTGTCGGGCAGCAGCGGGGCGAAGCCGTCCCGGAAGCCGTCCTCGCCGTTGACGGAGAGCGAGCCGGTGGTCAGGCCGTGGAAGGCATGGGTGCAGTAGAGGACGCGGGGGCGGCCGGTGGCGTAGCGGGCGAACTTCAAGGCGGTCTCGACGGCTTCGGTGCCGCTGTTGCCGAAGAAGACCCGGTCGAGGTGGGGTGTGTGGGTCAGCAGCTTCTCGGCGAGCAGTCCGGGCAGCGGCTGGCAGTCGAAGCGGGTGAGGTCGGCCAGTTGGGCGTCCAGCACGTCGTGCAGCGCCTGCCGGACGACGGGGTGGTGCCGGCCGAGGCCCATCACCCCGAATCCCGCGAGCATGTCCAGGTAGTCCTGGCCGTCGCTGTCCCAGAAGTAGGCGCCCTCGGCCCGCTCGTAGACCTTGTCGAAGCCGATGGTGTGCAGCATCCGCGGCAGCTGGTGGTTGAGGTGGCGGGTGTGCAGCGCGTAGCGCTCACCGCCGCGCTCGGCGAGCAGCCCGGTCAGGTCGAATGTGGTCACGACTGCTTCTCCTTACGGGTCAGCGCACCACTGACCCGGGCGGCGCTCCCGGCCCGGTCCGGCGCCCGCACCGTACGCGGGAGCCGGACCGGGCCGGTGCGGGCGGGGAGCCGTGGCGACGGGCTCCCCTGGTGTGACGGGTCAACTGCGGTTTCCCGCGACGGCGTCCCTGGCCGCCCGGAGGGACTCCTTCAGGGAGCCCATGGTGGCGAGGACGGCGGTCGGCTCGTAGCCGCAGTGCGCCATGCAGTTGGCGCAGCGCGGGTCCTTGCCGCGGCCGTACTTCTCCCAGTCGGTCTCGTCGATCAGCTCCCGGTACGTCGGGACATAGCCGTCGCTCATGAGGTAGCAGGGGCGCTGCCAGCCGAACAGCGAGTAGTTGGGGATCGCCCAGGCCGTGCACGGGAAGTCGGCCTTGCCCTCCAGGAAGTCCAGGAAGAGCGGACTGTGGTTGAGCCGCCAGCGGCGCCGGTTGCCGCCGGCGAAGGCCTTCCGGAAGAGTTCCCTGGTCTGTTCGACACCGAGGAAGTGCTCCTGGTCGGGGGCCTTCTCGTAGGCGTAGGCGGGCGACAGCATCATCTCGTCGACGCGCAGGTCGTCATTGAGGAAGTTGAGGACCTCGATGATGGTCTGCGGGGTGTCGGTGTTGAAGAAGGTGGAATTGGTGGTGACCCGGAAGCCGTGGCGCTTGGCCTCCTTGATCGCGGCCACCGCCTCGTCGAAGACTCCTTCCTTGGCGACGGATTCGTCGTGGCGTTCCCGCATACCGTCGATGTGCACCGCGAACGCGAAATACGGGGAGGGCGTGAATTTCTCCAGCTTCTTGCGCAACAGCATCGCGTTGGTGCACAGGAAGACATACTTGCGCTTCGCCACCAACTGCCGCACGATCTCGTCGATCTGCGGGTGCATCAAGGGCTCGCCACCGGCGATGGACACCATCGGAGCACCCGACTCCAGCACCGCCCCGACCGCCTGCGCCACCGGCATGCGCTGCTTGAGCACGCCCGCCGGATGCTGGATCTTCCCGCAGCCCTCGCATTTCAGATTGCAGGCGTAGAGCGGTTCCAGCTCGACAATGAGCGGGAACTTCTCCCGCCGCCGGATCACCTTCTGTTCAAAGAGATAGGTACCGACCCGGATGGACTGACGGAGCGGCATGGCCATCTGGCTCACCTCCAGGGGAGCAGCAAAGAACGGTGCCATTCGTGGAAAACGGGAAGTACGGAGCGCAGCACCCGGAAGGCCGATATTCCACCGCGCACGGTGCCGATGCGTACCAGTTCATGTTCTGGAGCGTCCACGACCACCCGGACGGCCGCAACCGGACGGCGGCCGGCGCGCCGGGCGGCACGGAGCGTGGCGGCGGACTCCATGTCCACCGCCACCGCGCCCGCGGCATGCAGCTCGGCCCGCTCCGCACCGCGTACGACGTGGTCGGAGCCGCACAGCAGCCCGCTGTGCACGGTCAGACCGCGCTCCCGCAGAGCCCGGAGCAGCGGCTCGTTGTCATGGCAGGGCGTCTCCGGCGCACCGGCGTCGTGGCCGCGGGTGGCCTCGGCGACGACCACGTCGCCTGGGCGCATCCCGGGGGCGAGGCCGGCGCAGAAGCCGCTGGCGATGACGGGGGAACGCGCGGTGACCGCGCCCTCACCCAGCGCTTCGGTGAGGGCGCGTTCGGCCGCCTGGGGGCCCATGCCGGTGCGGAGCGTGACCACTCTCGGGGCGGCCTTGCCGGCCGCTCCCCCACGGCCCCCGCCGCGCAGCGCGAACCGCTCGATGCCGAGCGCACAGGCGATCAGCAGCGGCGGGGCGTCGGTCGGGGGCCGTCCGGGCATCAGGCCCCCACCGGTGCGCCGGCCGGTCCCCCGTTGACGTACCGGCCCAGGGCCGTCAGCGGGAAGACCTGGCGGTAGAGGTGGTAGTTGATGGAGAAGTCCCAGGGGAAGCCGGTGCCGGTGAAGTACGGCTCGTCCCAGGACCCGTCCTCGCGCTGGGTGTCGGTCAGCCACCGCACCCCGCGCCGTACCGCCTCGCCGTCCCGTTCCCCGGCCGCGAGCAGCGCCATCAGCGCCCAGGCGGTCTGTGAGGCGGTCGAGGCGCCCCGCCCCGCCCACTGCTCCCTGTCCTGGTAGGACCGCTGGTCCTCGCCCCAGCCCCCGTCGTCGTTCTGCACCCGCTCCAGCCAGCGCACGGCCCGGCGGACCGCGGGGTGCGAGCCGGGGACGCCGGCCGCGGCGAGCGCGGGGAGCACCGAGCCCGTGCCGTAGAGGTAGTTGGTGCCCCAGCGGCCGAACCACGACCCGTCGGGCTCCTGTTCGGCCAGCAGCCAGGCGATACCGCGGCGGGTGCGCGGGTCGTGGGTGCGGCCGACGTCGGCGAGCATCTCGACGACATGGGCGGTGACATCGGCCGACGGCGGGTCGATGACCTCCCCGAAGTCACAGAACGGCAGCCGGTTGGGGAACGGGCTGGTGTTGTCGACGTCGAAGGCGCCCCAGCCCCCGTCCCTGGACTGCATGCCGAGGTTCCAGCGCACCCCGCGGCGTACCGCGGAGTCGACCCGCGGCGGATCGGGGTGCTTGACCCGGCGCAGCGCGATCACCACCTCCGCGGTGTCGTCGATGTCCGGATAGTTGTCGTTGGCGAACTCGAACGCCCAGCCACCGGACGGGAGTTGGGGCCGTTTGACGCTCCAGTCACCGGGCCGGTCGATCTGCTCGGCGAGCATCCATTCGGCGGCCTTGACCAGCTGCGGGTGGTCGGCGGGGAGTCCGGCGTCGGCCAGTGCGATCGTCGCCAGGCAGGTGTCCCAGACCGGGGACTGGCAGGCCTCGATCATCCGGGCGCCGTCCTCGCGCCATACGGCGAACCGGTCGAGGGAGGCCAGTCCGGCGCGCAGCACGGGGTGGTCGAGGTCGTAGCCGCAGAGGTGCAGGGCGATGACCGAGTAGACCGCGGGGGGCTGGATGCCGCCCCAGCAGCCGTCGTTCTCCTGCCGTTCGACGATCCAGCGGGCGGCGGAGCGCATGGCGGCGGCGCGCAGCGGGCGCAGGGCGACCTTGTGGTAGACGTGCAGCGCCTTGTCGAGGCGCTGGAACACGCCGTCCCAGCTGGTGGCGGGGGCGAGCGGCCGCGGCGGGTTGGGGCGGCGGGGATCGGTGTGCAGCTCGTCGAGGCCGAACGGCGCCGGGCGGACCGGGCGCTTGGCCGAGACGATGGTCAGCGGCACGATGGTCTGCCGCGCCCAGCACCCGAAGTCATAGAGGTTGAGCGGGAACCACGAGGGCAGGAAGAGGAGTTCCGGCGGGAGTTCGGGCAGGTCGTCCCACTTCCACCAGCCGAAGAGCGCCAGCCAGATGCGGGTGAAGACCCGGGCCGCGGCGACCCCGCCCTGCCCCCGGACCCAGGCGGCGGCCCGGGCCATGTGCGGTGCGTCCGGGGCGTCACCGGCGAGCCGCAGGGCGACATAGGCCTCGACGGTGGCGGAGAGCTCGCCGGGCCCGCCGTAGAAGGTGGCCCAGGTGCCGTCCGTGCCCTGCTCGCCGCGGATGTGGCGGGCGGCGGCCTCGGTGAGTGCGGGGTCCTGGATGCCCAGGAACTGACGGAGCAGCAGGTCCTCGGCGTCCATCGTGACGTTGGTCTCGAGGTCGCCCTTCCACCATCCGGCGGGGTCCTGGACGGACAGCAGATAGTCGGTGGCGCGTGCGGTCGCGCGCCGGGCGGCGTCCGCCGTGTCCTGCCGTACGGCGGTGCGCAGAGGCGCGGGTGGTGCGGTGTTCTCAGCGGTGGCATCGCTGGCCGAGGGGGCCCGGGGCGGCAGTGCCCCGGTGCTTCCGTCGGTCGTCGCTGTCATGGCTTCCCCTTCTGCAGTGAACTGTGAAAAGCGTGCTCAGGGATTCCGTCGGCCGGCGCCCGGCTGGCACCGGCCGGCGACTGCGAACTATTCGGTGTCGATACTGCTCATCTCTGTCGGACGACGACGAAGTCCGCGAGCGCGACGAGCTGTGCGCGGACCTGCTCGGGCATGTCGATCTCGTCGAGTGCGGCGATGGCGGTGGCGTGCTGGCGGCGGGCCTCCTGGGAGGTCCACTCGCGGCCGCCGGCCTCCTCGATGAGGGCCGCGCGGGAGGCGAACTCTTCCTCGGTGAAGTCGGCAATCTCGGTCTCGCTCTTCTTCGCGTCGGCCGCCAGGATATGGGCGAGACGCTCGGAAGCCGGGCCACCGGCCGCCAGCGCGGCGACGACCGGCAGCGACTTCTTGCGCTGGCGCAGATCGCTCCAGGTCTTCTTGCCGGTGGCCTCCGGGTCGCCCCAGATGCCGAGCAGGTCGTCCACGGCCTGGAAGGCGAGGCCGAGGTGGTAGCCGTACTTCTCCAGGGTGTCAGCGGTGTGGTCGTCGGCGCCGCCGAGGACCGCGCCGATGGAGACGGCGCAGGCCAGCAGCGCGCCGGTCTTGTTGCCCTCCATCTCCAGGCACTCCTCGACGGTGACCCGCTCGCGGTGCTCGTAGGAGATGTCCTGGGCCTGACCGTCGATCAGCTTGCGGGTGGCCAGGGTGAGCCGGCGGGTGGCGCGGCCGGCGTCGACCGTGCCCAGCTCCAGCAGTATTTCGTTGGCGAGGGCGAACAGCGCGTCGCCGACGAGGATGGCCTGCGCGGGGCCGTGCACCTTCCAGACGGTGTCACGGTGCCGGCGCTGCTCGTCGCCGTCCATGAGGTCGTCGTGCAGCAGCGAGAAGTTGTGCACCAGCTCGACGGCGACCGCGCCGGGCACGCCCACCTCGGGGGCCGCACCGGCGACCTCGGCCGACAGCAGGGCGAGCGCGGGACGGACCGCCTTGCCGCTGTCACCCGCGGTGGGGTGGCCCTCGGCGTCGATCCAGCCGAAGTGGTAGGCGGCGACGGTGTCCATGGGAGGAGCGAGCCGGTCCACAGCGGCACGCAGCACGGGGGTGGCGAGTGTCCGCCCGCGCTCCAGCAGCGCGGTGACGCTCTCGGTGTCGATAGCTGGGGAAGCCGGGTTCACGGTTTCTCCTCTGTTTCCGACGCTCGTGCTCGTGCGAGCGCTCGTACTCGTAGTCATGCCGCCTCCTGAGGCAACTGGCCCCGGGGGAAGCCGAGTTCGTTGAGTGCCTCGCGAGCGGCGGCAGTGCCGCTGCGAACAGCGCTTTCCATGGTCGCGGGCCACCCGGTGGCGGTCCACGCACCGGCCAGGAAGAGGCCGGGGGCTTGGGTGCGGGCGGCGGGGCGGAGCCTGCCGACGCCCGGGGCGGGCGCAAAAGTCGCGGTGCGCTCGCGGGTGACGAAGAAGTCGCGGACCCGGGCGCCCCGGGCGGCGGGCAGCAGCCGCTCCAGCTCGGGGAGGTAGCGGGCGCGGAGCTTGGCGACCGGCTGGTCGATCTCCTCCTGCGCGGCGGACTGCGAGACCGCCAGATACTGGCAGCGCTCGTTCCCGGCGGTCCGCGTCAGCCCCGAGGCGTCGGTGCGGTCGAAGACCCATTGGACGGGCGAGCCGACCGCGGCGAAGAAGGGGCGGCGCAGCACCCTGCGGTCGTAGACGACATGGAGGTTGAGGATCGGCGCGGTGCCGATGTCCAGCAGCCGGTCCTTGTCGTCCAGCGCCCCGTCGGGCAGCAGGCCGTGCGCCTCGCGCTGCGGTACGGCGAGGACGACGGTGTCCGCGGTGAGCTGTTCGGTGCCGTGCGGGCCGTTCTCCACCGAGACCTGCCAGCCGTCGTCCCGGCGGGTGACCGAGCCGGCGCGGGTGCGCAGGGCGATGCGGACGCCGGCCTTCTCCAGGGCCGTGCGGGCGAGGGTGTCGTGGACGTCGCCGAGCGGGACGCGGGACCAGCCGATGTCGGCGGCGCCCGGGGCGGACAGCAGCCCGGTCTTGAAGACCTTGGCGGCCAGGCCCATCGAGGCGTCCCCGGCCCGGGCGTTGAGGGTCGCGATGCCGACCAGGTCCCACAGCGCCTCGATCGCACGGGCCGACTGGCCGTTCCGGCGCAGCCAGCTGCCGAAGTCCATCCCGTCCAGCGCGGGGTCGGCCGGGTCGAGGTCCTTGAGCGCGAGGGTGGCGCGGACGACGCCGGCGCGCTCGGCGGGGGACAGATGCGGGTAGCCGGCGAGGCTCCCCGCGAGGTGCAGCGGGACGGGCAGCGCGGTGCGGCGCAGCCGGCCGAGCCGCATCCGGTCGGCGTCCAGGACCGGGACGTCCATCCGCTCCTGGAGGGGCACCAGCGAGGCGGCGCCGATCCGCTCCAGCAGCTGGTGGTAGGCGGTGCAGCAGCGCAGGAAGACGTGCTGGCCGTTGTCGACGGACAGTTCTCCGGCGGCGGAGTCACGACGGAAGGAGAAGACCAGTCCGCCGAGGCGGGGGCGGCCCTCGACGAGGGTGACCCGCAGTCCCGCCTCGGCCAGCGCGAGCGCCGCGGTCGTGCCCGCGAGACCGCCCCCGATGACCACCGCGGCCGCCCCTTCGGGCAGGCCGGGCGGCAGGTCGCGGCGCCGGCCGGGCCGCGTGGCTCCCGATGTCATGTGTTCTCCCCCTGTACTTCCCTCATGGACGCAGCCACCCGGGGGAGGGTTGCCCGCCGCGCTGACGCGGGATCACCGCCGTCGTTCACCGCCCGGCCGGTCATCCACGCCTCCGGACGGCCTGCCGGCGGCCGATCGCCCGCGCGTCGAGCCCGGACAGTCCGCGCACCGCGACGAAGGCCTTCTCCCGGCCGGGCAGGGAGACCCGGCCGCGCAGCACCGCCTCGGGGTCGGCGGCGATCCGCGTCAGCAGCCGGTGGTAGATCCCGGCCATCGCGGCCACACAGGCACCGCTGCGCCGGTCCAGCATCGGCAGCAGCTGGAAGCCCTCGGCGAACAGCGCGCGGGCCCGCTTCACCTCGAAGTGCACCAGGCCGGTGAAGTCGGAGCCGGGCGGCGGTACGGAACGCTCGAAGCCCTCCGCGCAGCCGAACTTGGCGAGGTCCTCGGCGGGCAGGTAGGTGCGCCCGTTGCCGGCGTCCTCCCGAACGTCCCGGAGAATGTTGGTCAGTTGGAGGGCGAGGCCGAGGGTGTCGGCGTACTCGGAGGCGCGCTCGGCGTCCGGCGCGCCCGGGACCGTGCCGAACACGCCCAGCGAGAGCCGACCGATGGCCCCGGCGACACAGCGGCAGTAGACCTTCAGCTCGTCCCAGGTCTCGTAGGTCGCGCCGTGCACGTCCATCAGCACGCCGTCGATCAGCTCGTCGAGCCCCTCCAGCGGCAGCGGGAAGCGGCGGGCGGCGTCGGACAGCGCGACGGCGACCGGATCGGTGTCGTCCTCGTCGATCCGGCCGTCCTTGACGCGGGCCAGCAGCGCCCGGGTCTCCTCCAGGCGGACCTGCTTGGCGGCGGGCTCCAGGGTGCCGTCGCCGATGTCGTCGATCCGGCGGGAGAAGGCGTAGAGCGCCGACATGGCCTGCCGCTTGTCGGCCGGCAGCAGCCGGATGCCGTAGGCGAAGTTGCGTGCCTGCTGCCCGGTGATGGCCTCGCAGTAGCGGTACGCAGCGAGCACCGGCGCGGACGCGTGTGCGGTTGCCTCCACGGTCCGACTCACCCCTCTCTTCGCAGTGTCGCCCCTACCTCGCGCAGCAGGCTGAGCTTGGTCGGCTTGGGCGGTCCAGGGAGTACGTCGTGATCGGCGGCCGCGACCGCCTGGAGTGCAGCGCGTCCGCCGGCCACGAATCCGGCCAGCAGCAGCTTGAGTCTGCCGTGGACGCTACCCACCAGCGGGGTGCCTTCATTCAGCAGGTCACGGGCGCGTTCCGCCTCGTAGGCGATCAGTGCGCGCACCGATGCGCCCCCGCTCGGGGCGGCCAGATCGGCCTCGGTGACGCCAAAGCGTTTCATGTCCTCCGCGGGGAGGTAGATGCGGTCCCGCCCGAGGTCCTCGGCCACGTCCTGGACGTGCTCGACGATCTGCAGGGCGGTGCACACCGCGTCCGAACGGCGGACCCGCTCGGGGGACGAGGTACCGGTGATGCCCAGGACCAGCCGTCCGACGGGGTTGGCGGACAGTTCGCAGTAGGCGGCCAGGTCGTCGTAGGTGCCGTAGCGGCTCACCCGCTGGTCCTGCCGGTTGGCCTCGATCAGTGCGAGGAACGGCTCGGGGGTCAGCCCGCAGCGGCGGACGGTCGGGCCGAGCCGGCGCAGCAGCGGATGCCCGGGGCCCGGCGCACGGTCGCTGAAGACGCGGTGCAGGTCCGCTTCCAGTGCGTCCAGCAGGGCGGGCCGGTTGTCGCACTGCGCGCGGTCCAGTCCGAGGAGTACGGCATCGCCGCCGCCGGGGGCGAGATCGCCGTCGCCGATGTCGTCGACGAGCCGGGCGAAGCCGTAGACGGCCATCAGGTCGGTCCGCCAGGCACGGGGCAGGAAGAACGGCGCCACCGGGAAGTTCTCGTGTGCGGCCTGATCGAGCACGGTGCGCGTCTGCTCCCGCCCGTCACCCGCCGCCCCCCTTCGGAGGAAGGCGCGACGCGCCTGCTCGTTGTCTCGGCTCACCGGGGGCTGCCCGGCGCATTTCGGTGCCGGAGCGAACCAGTAGCCATTGCCGTCACGTCTCCCGTTCTACACCGCCAAGCTAAAACATCCTATTTCGGACACGCCGCAGCAGGCGACGCGCCTCGGTCGAGCCCACATCGCCCGCCTGGGTGAGCACTGCCCGACATATACCACTTGTGCTGTTCGGCACCCGTACAGCTTACGTCGTACCTCTCACCCACGTCCGAGCGGGTCCGAGGCGTGGGACGAGGCTCCGGCCGACGCCCGTTACGTCCGAACTATCCCCGGAACCGCCGGAGTTGACCGATTCTCTGCACGCTCGAAGGCCCCCGCGAGGCGGACTCGCGGAGGCCTTCGCTCGCGGAGCGGACTACTTGCCCGTCTCCTTCTCGTACGCCTTGATGACCTCGTCCGTCGGACCGTCCATCAGCAGCTCGCCGTGCTCCAGCCACAGCACGCGGTCGCAGGTGTCGCGGATGGACTTGTTGTTGTGGCTGA